>CAKSPN010000238.1 GCA_934481375.1 uncultured Clostridia bacterium | reverse complement strand
CTCAACGGGCGTTATGACGTTATAGAAAAAATCGGTACGGGCGGTATGGCTACCGTTTATAAGGCTAAGGATAATCTTTTAAACAGATATGTCGCAATAAAAGTATTGCGTGATTCGCTCGAGGGCGAGGAAGCGGTTGTAAAAAACTTTATCAAGGAAGCACAGTCATGTGCGAGCCTTGTGCATAATAATATTGTGTCCGTTTATGACGTAGGCTGTGACAGCGGAATGAACTATATGGTAATGGAGCTTGTTGACGGAATAACCCTTAAGGAATACATAAAGGAAAAGGGTGCGCTCCCGTGGCAGGAGGCGTGCGATTATGCTATTCAGATTGCGCAGGGCCTTAATGAGGCACACAGCAAGAATATAATTCACCGTGACATTAAGCCGCAGAACATCATAATGACACGTGACAAAACGCTTAAGGTAACGGATTTCGGCATAGCCAGAGCGGCGGCGTCGGAAACGACGATGGTAGGCTCGTCGGCGATGGGATCGGTGCATTATATTTCACCCGAACAGGCGAGAGGCGGCTATACTGACGCACGCTCGGATATATATTCGCTCGGCATTGTGCTTTACGAAATGCTTACGGGAAAAGTTCCGTTCAATGCCGAAAGCGCCGTTTCGGTTGCGCTTATGCATCTTGAAAAAGAGCCTGTAAACGTAAAGTGCGTTAATATAGATATTCCGTCGGATTTGGCGTATATAACAATGAAAGCCATATCAAAAGACCCGTCGTCAAGGTATCAGAACACCGCAGAAATGCTTGATGATCTCCATGCGGTGCTTGCGGATGAAATTCTTCCGAGCAAGGAGGAAGCGGAGGAGGAGCCGCCCGTAAACGATAACGTTATCGAGGACGATTGGGACGGCTTTGCCGAAGAAGAGGGCGACACAAGGAAGATAGACACCGAAACAATACAGGAGGAGCTTGCAAAAAGCCGCAAAAAGGTAAAGGAGAAAAAAGCTCCCAAAAAACAAAAGAAGAAGAAAACCAAAGAGGAAAAGAAGTCCGACAGATTTTCCTCAATGCTTGCAATCCTTACGGTGCTTGTTATAGTGCTTATCGTTATGGGAACGTATTTTATAATGAATGCAAGCCATGAAAAGGCTGTTCCCTCGTTATCGAATATGAGCATTGACCAGGCAACGCAGACACTTGAAAAAGCAGGTTTCAAGCTTTCGGAGGAAATAGAGTATTCTCTTTCGGACAAGGTGGACGAGGGTAACGTTATAACACAAAGCCCCGAGGCAGGAACGGTAGCACCGAAACATTCAGAGGTAACTATAGTTGTTTCCATAGGCTCATCGGGCGGTAATATAGAAGTTCCCGACGTGCGCAACAAGTCAACCGATGACGCCATAGAGGCGGTAATCGAAGAAGGGCTGACATACGTTATAATAGACGAAAACTCGGATACTGTTCCGCAGGACCATGTAATCCGTCAGTTGCCGGAGGCAGGAACAAAGGTAAACAAATCAGACTATGTAACGCTTTTCGTAAGCAAAGGCAGAGCAGGAGCAAGTACGGCGGCACCCGAAAATTCAAAGGTTGTAGTCCCGAATATTACGGGCGAAAGCAAGGAAAGCGCAGCGGCAAAGCTTCAGCAAAGCGGTCTTAACCTCGGCGTGGCAACAAAGAAAGCGTCATCATCGCCCGAGGGAACAATCATATCGCAGAGTCCGCTTGCAGGAAAATCGGTTGCAAAAAATTCATTTGTAACAATAGTAATTTCAAGCGGTAACAAAGAAGGAACGGGAACGGTAGGCGACGGCGAACAGGCAACTCCCGCACCCGAAAAGGACGTTGACGAGCCGGAGGCAAGCACAGCGCCGTCGGGCGGTGCAACGCAAAGTTTTACCGTGAAAATCCCCGACGCCGCAAACAATAAAGTGAGCGTTGAAATAGTTGCAAACGGACGTACCGTGCATAATGCAATGCATGATAAGAGCGAGGGAAGCGTTACCGTTGAAATATCAGGTACGGGAAGTGTGCCCGTGCAGGCGTATATAGACGGTGCGAAAGTGCTTGAAAAAACACTAAGCTTTAACTGAGGTTTATATGCAGGGAATAATAGTTAAGGGAATCGGCGGCTTTTATTATATAAAGGCCGCTGATAATAATGTATACGAGTGTAAGGCACGCGGCGTTTTCAGAAATGAAAAAATAACGCCCGTTATCGGCGATAATGTCGAGATAGACATTAAAAACGGAAAAGGCTCAATAGTAAAAATATTCGAAAGACGAAATGAGCTTATACGTCCGAGCGTGGCAAATACGGATATGCTTGTGCTTGTCGTTGCCGCCGCATCGCCGTCGCCCAATATGCCGCTTATTGATAAAATGCTTATAAATGCGCAGATAAACGGCATTGAGCCGATAATCTGCATAAATAAAACGGATTTGTCGGACGGCGGAGAAATTGCAGAGATTTACAAAAATGCAGGCTTTCGTGTACTGCGTGTGTGTGCGGAGAAAAACGAGGGCATTGATGATTTGAAAAAAATGATTACAGGCAAGGTGTCGGCTTTTGCAGGCTTGTCGGGAGTCGGGAAATCGAGTATTCTCAGTATAATTTTGGGCGATACTCTCGAAACGGGCGCAGTGTCCGAAAAGATAC
>CAKSPN010000237.1 GCA_934481375.1 uncultured Clostridia bacterium | reverse complement strand
GTAGCATACAGCCTGCCGCCATTATCTTGTTGCGGCGTATTATAACTGCGCCGTCATGGAGCGGCGTGTTCGGCACAAAGATATTTTCCAGTATACCGCTCGAAACGTTTGCCTCAAGCATTATTCCCGATGTGAGAAAATCACCAAGCTTTGTTTCCCTCTCCATTACTATAAGCGCACCCGTTTTCGTGGCAGACATATCCACCGCCGCTTTAACGACCGACTCTATCGTCATATGTATGTTGTTCACTTCGGGATCGCTGCCGAAATCTATAAATCTTCCAACCTTAAAGCGTCCCATTCGCTCAAGCAGATTTCTAAGCTCCGGCTGGAAAATAACCACTATCGCAAAAATTCCTATCTGCATCGCTCCCCCCAGGATATAGCTGAGTGCATTTAACTTATACAATCTGCTCAGCATAAAAATGATAAGCAGAATAACTACGCCCTTTACAAGCTGCATGGCACGTGTCTCACGTATCAGCTTAATTAAATAATAAATTATTATCGCAACTATTAAAATATCAACTATATCGCTTAATCTTATCAGCTGTATATATTTAATCAAATATTCCAAAACGCCGTTCATCCGAAAATCCTCCGTATTTTTTCACTATAATATTATTATACACTATCTTTTTGTATTTTTCCATAGCTGAAAAAAAATATTTTTTAAAATTTTTATTGTATATCGTGACTTTTTATGTTATAATTGTCTTATAAATTTTAGTTTAAAGGAAGGATACTTATGAAAAAGAAGATTTTAAGCCTTTTGGCGGCAATTGTCATGCTTGCATGCACATCAACCGCAGTTATGGCTGACAAGGAAAACAATTCTCCCGACGTTTACGTTGACGGCGAAATCGTAAAATTTGCGGATCAGAAAGCCGTTATTATGAACGACTTCACCATGATCCCCGTAAGAGGCGTATTTAACGCTATGGGCGCACGTGTTGACTGGGACGGAGAAACGCAGACAGTTACAATAAACAGCAGAAACAATATGATTCGTGTAAAGCTTACCATAGGCAGCGACGTTATGACCGTATACAACTTTATCGACGTTCTGTCGGCAGAGGAAACAAAGGTTACCCTCGACGCTCCCCCGGTAATAATAAACGATAACGAAACCTACAGAACGCTTATTCCGTTAAGAGCAATAAGCGAAAGCCTTAAGTCGGACGTTAAATGGGACGGCGAAAACTTTGCCGTTTACATCACAACTCCCGATATAGAAAAGATTGAAAATAAGGCTGCGCTTTCGCTTTCAGCAGACAAAGCAGAAGTTGCGGAGGGTGACGAGCTTGCGCTTTACATCGACCTTAAAAACCTTGCGTCATACCCCGGCAACTTTGTAAGCGGTGTGACCGCGTCGGTTAAGTACGACAAGGAAAACTTTGAATTTGTCAAGGCTTATCTTTGCGATGAAAAGGGCGAGCAGGTTGCGGGCGACACAGGCGCCGATAATGCAGATTACACGGAGGACAGCTTAAAGACAGTCCACATCACAATTAATTCCGAAACGGCAATTAAGGCAGACGACTCTGTATTAAAGCTTATCTTCAAGGCTAAGAACACAAAGCCGAGTACGTTTGTTCTTATGAACAGATACAATACGCAGATCGGACACGATACATCGCTCCAGCTTACAAATTCAAACCTTGTAATAACACAGCTTTCGGGCAATCAGCTCACAATTGATCAGACACCGGTTATAGTAAATGCCGAAGCATCGGAGAAATAAGTAAAAAATCAGCAAAGGAGCTGTCCCGACGGGGCAGCTCTTTTAAGTAAGGAGATGATTTTATGGAAAAAACGCCTATTGCGTTCCGCACCCACGTTTCGATTTTCGGAAACACCAATGCCGGAAAATCCGCCCTGTTCAATGCTCTTATCGGTCAGGATATGGCGATTGTTTCCGAAAAGCACGGCACAACCACCGACCCCGTAATAAAGGCAATGGAGCTTATCCCCTACGGTCCGATTGCGCTTGCCGATACGGCGGGTCTCGGCGACTGTTCCGACATAGGCAAAGATCGTATGCAAAAGACGGAAAAAATTCTTGACAGAACGGATTTTGCAATCTATGCCGCCGCCTGTGATGATTTCGACAAGTCCGCATACGAGCGTGCAAAAGAAAGATTTTCAAAAAAGCACATACCGCATTTGCTTGTGTTCACAAAAGCCGATAAAGAAAGCGGCACGCTTAAAGAGGAATATCCCGATGCGGTGTTTGTATCGGTTTATGATAAAAATTCAATTGAGGCGCTGAAAGGCATTTTAAACGCACGGCTCCCGAAAGACGAGTCAACCGAAACTATGGTGGGCGATTTACTGCCTTACGGAAGTACCGTTGTGATGGTTATTCCGATAGACAGCGAAGCCCCCAAAGGGAGAATTATTCTACCGCAGGTACAGTTTCTGCGTGATTGTCTCGATCACGGTATGAAAGCCGTTGCAGTGCGTGACACGGAACTTGAGGAAACGCTTGCGGAGCTTAACAGGGAGGAAATCCTCGAAGCAATCAAGAACGCAGGCGTTGTCGGCATGGGTGGCGCCGGATTCCCGACGAATGTCAAGCTCTCTCCGAAGAATGCGGATGAGATTGATTACATTATCGTGAATGCATCCGAGTGTGAGCCATACCTGACATCGGATTACCGTCGTCTGCTCGAT
>CAKSPN010000236.1 GCA_934481375.1 uncultured Clostridia bacterium | reverse complement strand
CTTAAGCTTTTCCTCATCAAAAGCGGCACGTCCGTTATATCCGTCTATTTTACTCAGTTCGTCGAGAATTTCGGAAAAAATACCGGCAGACATAAGCTTATCACCGCTTTTAAAAGCCATAAACGGAGTGACAAGGCAATTTACAGCCGCACCGCCGAAACAATTTGATTTTTCGGCTATCATAACCTTTAATCCCTCTCTTGCGGCGGCAATTGCGGCGGCGACGCCTGCGAAACCTCCTCCGATAACTACTGCATCAAATTTCATTTTATATCAATCCTTTCAGAATTTTTTTTATTATAACATTAATTATCACAGAAAAGCTTGCACAAAAGATACCAGAATGATATAATTAATCAAGAAGGTGATAAAAAGTGCAAATTATAAACTTAAATTCATTTATAAAATTTTTGACAGAAAGTACGGGAATAAGAATATGTCTGCACGATATATCGGGAATATTGGCAAACGAAAATCTTTTTGCGGAGTATAAATATACAATCCATTCATCGGAATTTTGCTCTGCCGCCAAAACGACCCGACGTGGATTGGAACTGTGTATGAAATGCAAGAAATTAGCTAATAGAAAAGCGGTACACGGCGGTGAATATTTTTGCGGCAGCTGTGTATACGGATTATTGGAGCTTGCATATCCTGTAGTGATTGATTTTAAAGTAAAATGTATAATCTATGTCGGGAATGTCATACAAGATACGGATAAAACACTGCAAAAGCTTGAGCGTGTCTGCCGATTAACGGGAGTTGATGAGCGGAAACTGAAAACACTTTTAAATGACTGCAAAAGAGTGGATAACGGTGATATATTGCTGGAGCTTGCACGAACAGTTGAAAGCTATATGCTGTTGCTTTTAAAAAATTGCGAAAGCGATAAACGAAAGGGGAGTATACACTGGCTCGTGCAAGATGTAAAACAATATATTGATACCGAGTTTAGTGAAAATATCACATTAAAAGATTGTGCGGAGTTTTATTTTGTAAACGAAAAATATTTGGGCAGAGTATTTAAGAATAATATCGGTATGAGTTTTCATAAATATTTGAATTATATAAGATGTGAAAACGCAAAGCGAATGCTTAAACGCAAAGCGGAAACGATAACCGAAATTGCGCTTGCTTGCGGATATTCGGACGTTACATATTTTAACCGTGTGTTTAAGAGAATGTATGGACTTTCTCCGAGTGAGTATAAAAAAATTTTCTCATAATACGGTCGGGGACGTATCTATTCAAATATGATTTCCAAGTAAGATAAATCACTCTTTATTTTACTTGGACGTTAAAATAACGGTATAATTGACCCAATATCTACGATTTTGCCCTGATTAAGCGAAACGACTTCCACACCGTATTTTTTGCAGAAGTCTATAATTTCATTGTAATTCTTGTGCGTTTTTATATTTCCGTTTACAGCCAGTATATCGGGTGCAATCAATCCGCTTGCACCTCCGATAAATCCCTCCATACCGTACAGCTCTATGCAACCGGGTTCAATCAGCAATACATCAATTCCGTTTGCTTTTGCTGTTTTATATATCCCTTTATCGGCAGTTATTATCGCATTGCCGTTTATCGGACAAATTGAGCATTTTGCATACCCTTGCTTAACGTTCAGAATTTTCCTGTTAAGGCTTAGGTATTCTGAAAGAATTTCTATCGCCGTACAAGCAGTGCTGCAAATCAGAAAATCGCCGAAAGCCGCCGCATTATACGGAATATCGGCAGGATATTTTTCTGAAAGAGGTTTTGAGCCTTTTATAATATCCGCATCGGGTAAAATGCTTTTATAATGGTTATAACATTCGGGTGCGCACACAAATCTGTTTTTACCGAGATGATGTATCTGTATATCGGTATGTCCGCACACTGCTTTCCCGACAGAGGTTAATTTTGCGGACTTATAAACGGTAATATTTAATGATTTAAGAAAACTTTCGGACTCCTCCGAAATTCTGTAATCTGCAAGCACTCCCCTTGAACGTTTGTTCGGGAAATTAGCATTTTCAAAATAATTCATAATAAATCCTTGAAATAGTTTACATAATATTATTATGTAAACTATTTCGCCATTTCTTCAACTTCCGATTCTGAAATAATTTTTACACCGAGCTTTTGCGCTTTATCAAGCTTGCTTCCGGCTTCTTTTCCGGCAAGCACATAATCCGTTTTCTTTGAAACGCTTGATGAGGTTTTGCCGCCCAGTCTTTCTATTATTTCGCTCGCTTCGGTACGTGTGTATTTCTCAAGAGTCCCCGTAAGAACAAAGGTTTTGCCCTCAAAAAGTTCGTTCCTCTCCCCTTCTTCGGGACTGTCGTCAACGCAATGTACGCCTGCGTTTTCAAGACGTTCTATAAAAACAATATTTTGCGGCTCGGAAAAATATTCAATTACCGATTGTGCCATAACGGCGCCTATATCGGAAATTGATGAAAGACCGATTTCGTCTGCCTGCCTTAAATTGTCCAATGTTTTGTACTCTTTTGACAGTATTTTTGCGGCTTTTTCGCCTATATGCCTTATCCCGAGGGCGTTTATAAGCCGATAAAGAGGATTTGTCTTTGATTTTTCAAGAGAGTCCATAAGATTTTGAGCGGATTTTTCGCCCATTTTATCCAATCCGGCAATTTCCTCCGGATTCAGATAATACAAATCTGCCGCAGTCTCGA
>CAKSPN010000235.1 GCA_934481375.1 uncultured Clostridia bacterium | reverse complement strand
TTCTATGAAAATTCATAAAAAACAAGAGGAAACAGAGTTCCTTAACGGAATAAAAAAGGTTGCCGAAGCGCTCATAGAATGGGCGCATATATGTTCGGAAAAGGCGGCAAAGCTGGCAGCGGAAGTTACAGATACTGCGCATAAGGAAAACCTTATGCGGCTTTCAAAAGCGCTGCTCAATGTGCCGGAAAATAAGCCGTCGGGATTTTATGAAGCAGCGCTTTCGATTTATATATGCTTCAGTGCGGACCCTGACAGTTTGGGAACTCTTGACAGATACTTAACGCCGTTTTACAGATACGACATTGAAAACGGAATTATCACCCGCGAAGAAGCAAAAGAATATCTTCAGGAGCTGTTTTTGATGATTCAGGCAGCGACAAATGCAGGAAACGCCTACTTTACGCGCGGCGGAGAATCACATTTTTGCATCGGCGGATATTTACCTGACGGAAGCGACGGTTTTAACGAGGTGTCACATCTTATTGTTGAAAGTCTTATGGAGCTGCCGACTTATATACCGCAGATTACCTTGCGTTGGACCGAAAAAACGCCGCATGAAGTACTGCGGTTTATGATGAACGCCGAGAGAAATGACAAAAATAAACGAATTGCGTTTACCAATGATGAAAAGAGAATAAAATGCTATACGGAAATTTGCGGTATTCCGTATGAACGTGCGGTCTCGTATACAATGGTAGGCTGTAACGAGCCGGCGTTTTTGGGGGCAATTACGGGCAGCAATTCAAAGGGAAATATTTTAAAACCGATTGAAACGCTGTTTCATGAAAAATCGGAAATCATAATCAATGCAAAGAGCTTTGATGAATTTTACGAAATTTTTGAAAAAGAGTTGTTTTCGGATTTAAAAAAAATTTATGATTATGACGACAAATACAATCTTCTGCGCGCAAGAGATATAAATTATTTGTCAAGCCTATTTTTCAACGGCTGTATTGAAAACGCAAAAAGTCTTACACAGGGCGGAGGAGATGTAGTTATAGCGTCGCCCATGTTGATAGGCATAACCAATGTTATAGATTCGTTGATTACGATAAAGCAGTTTGTTTTTGATGAAAAGTTGTTCACTATGCGGAAGCTTGTCGACGCGCTTAAAGCAGACTGGCACGGATACGAGGATATGAGGAATGTCATTATCAAAAAAGGAAAGTTTTTTGGTAACGACGATGATTTGTCAAATTCCGTAGCACAGAGATTATACGAAAGCTTTTACAGATACCTCAAAGATAAAAGAAATGTATTCGGCTATCACTGGTTGATTGGCGATTTGTTGGGATATAACGAGCATCATAAATGGTTCGGAGAGAAAACAAAGGCAACTCCCGACGGAAGATTTGCCGGAGGTTTATTGAAGTTTGGCATAGGTCAGAGCGACGGACGTGACAGAAACGGTCTTACCGCACTGCTGAACTCCGTTGCGGCGCTTGATAAAAACGCAATCTCATGCGGTTCTACCATTACGAATATTTCACTTGATGAGCAGCTTATAAAAAATGACGAATATTTTGATAAAACGGTTGATATGTTTGAAACATATTTTAAGAATGGCGGAATACATTTTCAGCTTACGTACGTTTCAAAGGAGGATTTGCTTGCGGCAAAGAAAGCTCCCGAAAACTACGGGAATTTACGTGTGAGAGTAACAGGATTTTCGGAATATTTTGTAAGGCTTAAAGACAGCATTCAGGACGATATTATAGAAAGGACGGTACAGAAAAAATAAAATATAAAAAAAGAAATACATAATTATGTGCAAAAGCACAAAGATGAAATGATAAATATACTGAAAGAGCTTGTAAAAATTCCATCGGTTCAGTCGGAGCCTGAGGAGGGAGCGCCGTTCGGCAGGGCATGTGCGGAGGTTCTGGAATATGTAAACTCCTGCTGGCAGAAAAACGGCTTTGACACGGAGCTTCATCGGGACGGCGGATATTTGCTGTCATATTACGGTGAGGGAGAGAAAAGCATCGGCTTGTTTTCACATGCCGATGTGGTAAGCGTATCGGACGATTGGATATTTACAAAACCGTTTGATATGATTGAAAAGGACGGCTGTTTAATCGGGCGCGGTGTGTCGGACGATAAAGGTGCGATTGTTATTTCGCTGTACTGCGCAAAAATGCTTAAAGAGCTTAATATTCCGTTTAATTCAAGGCTTGTCGTGTTCACGGGTGCAAATGAAGAAACCGGAATGAGGGACATTAAAAATTATGTTAAAGAAAATACACCGCCGGATTTTTCGCTGATAACGGACTGTGCGTTCCCGATTTATCGCGGTGATAAGGGGATTTTGCAGTTTGAGGCGATGTCCGATACTCCTTTTAAAGAGATTGAGGATTTTTCGGGCGGCAAGGCTATAAATATTACTCTCGGACAGGCATCGGCGAAAATAAACGGAAATGAAATAACCGAAACGGGAGTATCGTGTCACGGCGCTTTGCCCGAAGGATCGGTAAATGCGGGATATTTGCTTGCAAAAAAGCTGTGCGATGAAAACCTGCTGTGTAAAGAGGATACGGAGCAGATGGAGCTTATTAAACTCCTGTTGGAGAAGTATTACGGCGGAGCTTTCGGAATAGACAGCGAAGATAAGGTTTTCGGAAAGCTGACTTGCTCGAACGGCATAATAAGGACAGAAAGCGGAAAGCCTGCACTTACATTTGATGTACGATAC
>CAKSPN010000234.1 GCA_934481375.1 uncultured Clostridia bacterium | reverse complement strand
TTATAATTTATGTCCTTTGTTATCCCGTTTATATATTCGCTTATACTTCCGTAGCACGCAACGGAAAACATAATCAAAATCGTCGAAACTATAATTCCGGCAAACAGCGTAAGATTGCCCCTTAACTCCCTGAAAAACTGACGTATTTTGTATTTGCGCGCAAAGCTCATATTTCCCAGCTTAAACCCAAATCCTCCGCCGGAGTGCGTTTCGTGCATCATTTTAAGCGGTGTGGTATTAAGCTTTTTATTAAGCGCATACCCGTTTATAAGAAACGAGAACACAGTAGGCATACCTATTGCATATGCCGGCAGATACAGCGGTACAACGTGTATAATGTCCGGGAAAGAATACATCGCCGTGTATGACGACGACATTACGTCAGTAAGCAAAAATCCGCATACCGCACCCAAAACGGCGCCTGTTACCGCAACAATCATCGGCATCATCATATAGTGCGAAAGTATCTCCTTTTTGCCGTACCCCAAAGCATACAGCGTTCCTATTACTCCTCTTTCCTTTTCTATCGTTCCGCTTGCAAAAATTGAAAGCATATATGTAAGCAGAATAAGCAGAAACACGCCTATTACAAGCGCCGACTGCTTGCCTATCTGCGAATCGTCAATAGCATCGGTTACTCTTATGTTATACTGCGCCTCACGGAAGGACGAGAGATTTACTATATCGTATCCGCCGTCCTCAAAATAGCCCGAAAAGCCTTCTTTCATACCTTCTATTCCTCTGTGCAGTCCAACTGCGCCTTCATAAAGCTTATCCGCTCCGCTGTCGTCTATCCCGGCGTCCGCAAGAGCCTCGTCAAGCTTTTGCAGACCGTCTGCCAATTCGCCTGCGCCTTGGCTTAAGCTGTCCGCCGTTCCGCTAAATGCCTTTTTCACGCCCGACGCTTTTTCAAGCTGACCTTTTATGTACGTATCCTTTACGGCGTTTGTGTCAAATTCAAGCTTTGTAAGCTTTTTCTGCAAATCCTTTACCGTACAGCCGTTCCCGAGAGTATATGCGTAATTGTATATTATCTTGTTTGTGCCTCGGAGCTTTTTAAACGCTTTGTCGTTTACCACCGCAACAGAAAATTCTTCGTTTGCCGCAACGTCACTGCTGTTTTTCTTTACATATCCGTAATCCGGAAGACACCCTATTCCGCTCACGTAATATGTTTCACCGCCTATTTGCATTTCGCTCCCTGTCGTAAGATTGTGGTTTGCGGCATAAATTTTTTCTAAGAATATTTCGTTGTCGTTTTGCGAAAGTCTGCCCAATTCGGGATATGCCAAATCTATCATTTTACGGTTTTTGAATATACGCAAAGTTGACACATCGTTTACGGGTATATCCGAATAAAACATTTCCTCAATCTGAACGTTAAGCTCCGACAAATCGTTAAAATTCCTTTCGGACAGCGGTATGTGTGTTTCAAAACTGCCGTCCTCGACATTGCACAGCTCCCACTCACGTCTTATCGTTGCGTTAATACATTCGGTAGTCGAGCAAAGCGCCACAACAAGCGACATTGACATTGCTATAATAAAAATCATAGCCGCATTTCTTATGAAGTTTTCACGAAAATCACGCCATATGCGCTTATTCAAAATCATTTCTTTACCACTCCAGCTCAACTGCGCTTACTCTGTTTTCGTTTTGTCTTATCCTGCTTACTGCACCGTCCTTTAAATAAACGGTTTTGTGCGTCATTTCGCTTATTGTCTGATTATGCGTTACGATAAGTATGGTTGTATTGTATTCCGCATTGATTTTTTCAATCAGCGCCAGTATATCTTTTGAGGTTTTGTAATCAAGCGCACCCGTAGGTTCATCGCACAAAAGAAGCTTTGGATTTTTAACAAGCGCTCTGCCTATGGAACATCTTTGCTGCTGACCTCCCGAAAGTTCACGAGGAAACCTGTCCTTAAAATCCGAAAGACCGAGCACGGACAGTATCTCGTCCGTGTCGAGAGGATTGTCCGACAAATACGCCCCCACCTCTATATTTTCAAGTACCGTAAGGTTAGGCACAAGGTTATAAAACTGAAACACAAATCCCAGATACCTGCGCCGAAACGCCGAAAGCTTCTCGCTGTCATACGGAACAATGTTTTTTCCGTCAACTACAATTTCTCCCTCGTCGGCATTGTCAAGACCGCCGACAACGTTTAAAAGCGTTGACTTTCCGCTTCCCGACGGACCGAGTATGGTACACGTCTCGCCCGCCCCGACAGACATATTAACTCCGTTTAAAACATTCACCTTTGCAAAACCCTCGCCGAAGCTTTTGCAGAGATTTGAAACATTAAGGTATGCCATAATATTCCTCCAAATGGGTTAGTTTTGACTAACCGATATTCAAAATTAAAAGGGTTTCCCCTTTTAATTTATTATATATCCGTTGTTTTAATTTGTCAAGTCTTAATCTTCCATTATATTTATAAGAACTCCGACGGACGGTTTCGGGAACACGCTCAGTGTTCTTAACGGAAGCTTTTCCCCTGCCGCCACAACACTGCGTATCTGATCCGATTTTACGGGGTTCATAATAAACACCACGTCCGACTCGCCGTTTTCAACGCTCTCCACGCACCTGTGCGCACTTCTTGACGAGTGCACGCATTTTGCGTAATCGTCCTTCTTTAAGTGCAGTACATCGTCAATAATCAGATTATGCAATACCACCATATCCAGACTGCAATAC
>CAKSPN010000233.1 GCA_934481375.1 uncultured Clostridia bacterium | reverse complement strand
AAGAATAGGTCAGAAAACAATACGCAAAATGAAAGAGGATTTCGGCTCAAAGCCGTGCGATATACTCACTGCCATAGGTCCGTCCATACAGGCGGATTGCTTTGAGGTGGGCGATGATGTGGCGGAGATTTTTATAAAAGAATTCGGTACTGATACGGTTGTAAAATACGGCGAACGCTTTCATGTTGATATGCAGTCGGCAATACGTATGCAGTTTTTGGAGGAGGGTATTCCGAAAGAAAATATTGACGATTGCGGAATATGCACCTGCTGTAACAGCGATTTGCTGTTTTCGCACCGAAAAACAAACGGAAAAAGAGGAAATCTCGGTGCGTTTCTGGAATTGATATAACGGAGAAGGATAATGAAAAAGCTTATTGCATTAATGCTTGTATGCTGTTTTGCGTGCCTGACTGCGGCGTGCGAACCGCTGGACAAGCTGACGGCACAGGTAAAAAACAATATAGAAAATATAGCCGAGGAATTTTCCGACACAACGGGCAAAACGGAAAAATACGAGCCTGAAAACAGTATTTGTGTCGGTATTTCGGATTTTGACACATTCAATCCGCTCATCACCAAATCGCAGACGGTACGCGAAGCTATGCAGTTTGTGTACGAACCGCTTTTTGAAACGGACGAAAGCGGAAAGGAAAATCCCGTTCTGGCGTCTGAATACAATGTCAGCGCAGACGGACTTACGTATGTGATAAAAATGAAAAGCGGTGTTCTGTGGCATGATAAAAAGACTCTTGACGCCTACGATGCGGCGTATTCTATAAAACAGATACTGACCGCACAAACGCCGTATTCGGAGAATTTAAAGGATATGGCGGATTATCGTGCCGTAAGCGACGATACTTTGCGTGTAACGCTTAAAAGACCGGTAATCGGATTTGTTTCGCTTTTGGATTTTCCGATAATAAAATACGGAACAGAGGAAATTTTGTATAAGCCGATAGGCACGGGAGCGTTTTCTTATGCTTCAGAAATAAGTGCGGACAGATACGAGTTTGACGCTTTTTCGGAATATCATAACGGAAAAGCCAAGATTGACAAGCTGTATATACAAAAAGCGCCCGATGCGGAAAAATACCGTTCGCTGTTTGAAGTAAGCGAAACGGACGTGATAACAAGCTTGTCCGCAGACCTTGCCTCATACACGCCGAAAGGCGGTAACAAAACATACGACTTTTTGTCCAACAGGCTTACATTTATAGGCTTTAACACTTCAAAGTCGGTTCTTTCGGGAGCGGATACCAGACGTGGACTGGGAGAGCTGACGGACAAGCACGATATTGTAAACTCCGTACTTTATTCGAGGGGTGAAGGAGTAAACATACCGATAAACCCCAAATCGCGCTTTTTCTATGATACGGAGAACAATTTAAGCGGTAATCGCGAAAAAGCGCTTGAGCTGTTCGGAAACGACGGCTGGGGCGAGGGCAGTGACGGATATTTAAGACGGACGCAGGGCAGAAGAAGCGAGCTGTTTTCCGTAACAATTCTTACCGACAGCGATGATGCGGTAAAAACGGAGATTGCGGATCGGATTAAGGCACAGTGCGAAAAGTGCGGCATAAAAGCGGCAGTCAGCGCCGTTCCGAACGAGGTGTACACGCAAAGGATTGCGGCGCATGATTTTGATTTGTATATCGGAGAAATTGATCTCGGAAGTAACGGCGACCTTTCGCCGCTGATACTCTCAAACGCCAATCCGTTCGGGTATGCAAGCGAGGAGGCGGATATGCTCATATCGCAGGCAGGAATGACGAGCGGTGAGGATACCCTGAAAGAAATATACAAAGGACTCGGCGGAGTAATCACGGACGAAGCGCCGTTTGTGCCGCTGTATTTTGCAAAGGACAGCGTGGCGGTATCGGGCAGAATAAAAGACGGAGTTTCACCCGTTGAGGACAGGGTATACCGCAATTCACAATTATGGAGTATAACGTGAAAAATACGCTACAACGTCTTTTCCATGTCAGGATTTTTTCTGCCATACAGTAAACGGAATGGAGTATAAAATGAAAATAATAGTTATAGGCGCAGGCGCCGCCGGTATGATTGCGGCAGGACGTGCGGCGGAAGATGCGGAAAAAGTAATTCTCATTGAGAGAAATGATTTTTTCGGAAAAAAATTAAGAATAACCGGAAAAGGCAGATGCAACATTACAAACAGTGCCGAAACGGAGGATATGATTAATATGTATCCCACAAATGCAAAGTTTCTCTACAGCGCATTGTATACGTTCGGGAATTACGATATAACGGCGTTGCTAAAAAAATACGGTGTGGAAACAAAAACGGAGCGCGGAGGACGGATATTTCCCGTAAGCGACAAAGCGGAGGACGTTGTAAAGGCGCTGAGAAAATATGCGCTGAAAAGCAACGTTACGTCAATAACGGCACGTGTAAAAGGAATTATTGCGGAGAACGGCGAAATAAAAGGCGTTAAGCTGTCGGGGAAGAATATTTATGCCGACAGGGTAATTGTTTGCACGGGCGGAGTTTCGTACCCCAATACAGGCTCAACCGGTGACGGATATGATTTTGCACGTGAGGCGGGGCATACGATAATTCCGCCAAAGCCATCGCTTGTTCCCCTTGTCACGGAGGAAAAATGGGTGCGTGACTTAATGGGACTGGGGCTCAAAAATATAGCCGTTACGCTTAAAAACGACAGCGGTAAAAAAATGTATGAGGATTTCGGAGAACTGTTGTTTACCC
>CAKSPN010000232.1 GCA_934481375.1 uncultured Clostridia bacterium | reverse complement strand
CCCGTCCGAGATACTTCTCGTTGTGGACGCAATGACAGGTCAGGATGCGGTAAACGTTGCAAAGACATTTAACGAACAGCTTGATATAACGGGCGTTATTCTTTCTAAGCTTGACGGTGACACACGAGGCGGTGCGGCACTGTCGGTAAAGCAGGTTACGGGAAAACCGATAAAATACGCGTCGGTCGGCGAAAAGCTCGGCGATTTAGAGCAGTTTCACCCCGACAGAATGGCGTCGAGAATACTCGGTATGGGCGATGTGCTTACGCTTATAGACAAAGCACAGGAAACGCTCGACGAGAAAAAAGCGGCGGAGCTTGAGGCAAAAATCCGAAAAGAGGGTTTTGACCTTGACGATTTTTTACAGCAGTTCAAGCAGATAAGAAAGCTCGGCTCATTTTCGCAGATACTCGGTATGCTGCCGGGCGTTGACAAGAAAATGATAGATATGGTGGATACCGAAGAAAACGCAAAGCGTATGGTGCATATCGAGGCAATAATTCAGTCGATGACTCTTGAAGAACGCAGAAAACCGTCCGTTATCGGCGCAAACAGAAAAATCAGAATAGCAAAGGGCAGCGGTACAAGAGTGCAGGACGTAAACCAGCTTTTAAAGCAGTTTGAGCAGATGCAGAAAATGATGAAGCAGTTTACGGGCGCAAAACAGCAGAAAATGCTTAAGCGCTTAAGGAAAATGAGATAGGTATTAAAAAGCAAAGCTTTTTCATATACACAATTTTTACGGGAGGTGAATTTAATGTCAGTAAAAATCAGATTAAGAAGAATGGGTGCAAAGAAGGCTCCGTTCTACAGAGTTGTAGTTGCAGATTCAAGATACCCCAGAAACGGAAGATTTATCGAAGAAATCGGTACGTTCAATCCTTTGACAGATCCGGCTGAGATCAAAATCGACGCTGAGGCGGCAAAGAAATGGATAGGTAACGGCGCACAGCCCACTGATACTGTAAAAGCTCTTTTAAAGAAGTCAAATATTATCTAATTACGGAGGGCAAATTCAATGAAAGCAGTATTGGAAACAATAGCAAAATCGCTTGTTGATTACCCCGAACAGGTTTCCGTTACGGAGGTTGACAGCGACGACGCAGACACAATAGCTCTTGAACTCAGAGTCGCAGAAAGCGACATGGGCAAGGTTATCGGAAAACAGGGCAGAATTGCGAAAGCAATCAGAACTGTGGTTAAAGCTGCGGCAAGCAAAGAAAATAAAAAAGCCGTAGTTGAAATCGTATGATTTGAGGGGCTGCTGCATTGTGCAGCGGCTCCTTTTGTCATATCGGTTTTTGAAAGGAGAAAACAGTGGATTGGCTTGAAGTGGGAAAAATCGTAAATACGCACGGTCTTAAAGGCGAAGTGAAGGTAGTTCCTTGGACGGACTCGCCCGAAACCTTTGAGGATATAGACTGCGTTTACATTAAGAAAAAAACAGGCGATATATGCCTTAATATAGAGAATATGAAGTATCAGAAGAATAATATTATTCTGAAGTTTAAGGAGATTTCCAAAATAGAAGATGCGGAACCGCTCAAAAACAAAACGCTTTTTGCAGAACGTGACGCATTGGGCGAGCTTCCCGAGGGAGTTTATTATATAGCCGATATAATCGGACTTAAAGCGGTTGATACGGACGGAAAGCTTATCGGTACGGTAAGCGATATTTTCAACACAGGCTCAAACGATATTTATGAGATAAAGCGTGAGGGTATGAAAAATCTGCTTTTGCCTGATATTGACGATGTTATAACGGTGGAACTTGAAAATGAGCGTGTGATTGTAAGAATACCGAAAGGGCTTGAGGACGAATGATCAGGTTTGATGTTTTAACGCTGTTTCCGTCTATGTTTGAGGCGGTATTGGGCGACAGCATAATAGGGCGTGCAAGGGAGAGGGGCATAATTGAAATGCACTTTACCGATATACGTGATTTTACAAAAAACAAGCATCGCAAGGTTGACGATTATCCCTACAGCGGCGGCGGAGGTATGCTTATGCAGGCGCAGCCGGTGTATGATGCATATATGTCGGTGGCGGAGAAGCTTCCGAAAAAACCGCTTACGATTTATATGACGCCGCAGGGAAAAGTGTTTGACCAAAAAACGGCGGTGGATTTGTCAAAGGAAGAAAACATAGTTATATTATGCGGTCATTACGAGGGTGTAGACCAGCGTGTGATAGACGAAATTGTTGATATGGAGCTGTCCGTGGGTGATTTTGTGCTTACGGGCGGAGAATTACCGGCAATGTCGGTGATAGACGCCGTGTCAAGGCTTATACCGGGCGTGCTTTCGGAGGAAAGCTCGTATGAGAACGAGTCGCATTTTAACGGACTTCTCGAATATCCGCAGTATACACGTCCGCCCGTATGGCACGGGCGTGAAATCCCCGAAATACTTATTTCGGGGCATCACGCAAATATCGAAAAATGGAAAAGAGAGCAATCGCTTTTAAATACATTAAAAAAACGCCCCGATATGCTTATGAGGGCAGAGCTTACAAAGGACGATAAAAAATTCCTTGATAAAATTAAGGGAAAGGAAGAAATGCAATGAGAAATTTCACACATATTGAGGGCGGCGTCTGTGCCGCAAAGGGATTTAAGGCAAACGGTTTAAACTGCGGTTTAAACCCTGACAAAAACAAAAACGACCTTTGCATTGTTGTGAGCGACACGGTCTGCAATACGGCGGCGGTGTATACCACAAACAAGGTAAAGGGCGCACCGATAGCGG
>CAKSPN010000231.1 GCA_934481375.1 uncultured Clostridia bacterium | reverse complement strand
GTCTATGCGGCTTCTGGACTCATTAGAGAATATTACGGAACGCGAGAAGAACGCTCTTATAGAGCAGTTACAGCTTGCAACGCCTTCTCCCTCGCCTTCCCCGACGCCGTCTCCGACGCCGACACCGACGCCAAAGCCCACTCCATCTCCGACGCCGACTCCCACGCCGAAGCCTGCCGCAACGCCGACAGCGCCGGCACAGGTGAGAATAACTCCGACTCCCGACAATTCGGGCGAGCTTCCGTCATACAATTTCAGTGTAAACTAATAAAAAACCCTTTAAAGGCATAGCCTTTAAAGGGTTTTTTATGTGTGCAAACCGCTCGACGGTTTGCCTTTTCTGTTATCTTTTTAATGCCGTTCCGTTGGAAATTGTCATATCAGCCGCCTGCATTGCGGTTTCCTCACCGTAAATATCGTTTATTCGGTATTCCAGCTTATATTCGCCGTCGGGCAGGCTTTTATTTTTAAAGCTCATTGTCCACGCATACTGCGGCTTTTGCTTGTAATAATCATCACTGCCATACTCACGTCCGAAGCTTTCAAGCTTTGTAAACGGATAAGTCTTCCGTACACTGCGGCTCGATATTCCGTAAAGCGGATTTATACACCTTCGGAAACCGTAAACTTTGGTCTTCCTGTCGCTCGTTACCGCAATCCTGATATTTCCCTGAACGCCTTTTATGTACACGGGAATTGAATACAGGTTATATTCATCGCCTTTGTCGATAAGATATGAGGTGACGCTTTTTCCGTTCAGCATAACTCCCGTTGTGTCGCCGTTATCCCGATATACCCCTGCACGCCTGTCAACCTCCATACCGCAGTAATCGTCCGTGTACAGATACTTTCCCGTTTCTTCGTCGTACTTATACAGGCACAATGTTATGTCTTTTACAATATCCATATTACCGCTTATATTAAGTCCGTATGTGTTGTTTACAACCTCTGTGCTTGAATTGAAATACCCTTTTTCATTCAGATAATCCGTCCATGCCTGTGAATTTTTGTAATTCGGCAAATCATCGGCAAATTCAATATTTGCACATATTTTGCGCAAAAACTCGGTGTAATACGAGGACGGCGTTATATCAAAGTATTTATTCAATTCGTCCACGTTGCGGCGCAAAGGATAGAAAATGCCTATTCCCTCCGCATACGGCACAAGCTTTCCGCTGACATTATGCATAACGGCGGCGCTTATTGCTTCGCTCATATCCGTACCAGACACCTGCTTTGCGAAATCGCCCAGGTCGACCATATTGGAAAATCCCTCGGAGTCGGTCTTTCCGCCGAGCAGATGCACCGTGCTTAAATTCATTGCGTAATCACGGTACTTTTCAAAGCTGTCGGGAACTGCGCACAGCTCCCCCGCAAATCCGTCAAACGTCTGTTTAAGCTCTGATATTTTTGAAAGATCAATCACCGATGCGGTGCAAAAGTCCTCCTGACCCATATCGACGCACTTGTTATAGTACGAATCGCATATAACCTTGCCTATTTTATCCGATGAAATCGTGGGGTGTTCGTAAACGTATTTAAACCACTTATCATACGCCCAGCCGCAAGGTTGTTGCTCCTCCGACGCCACCATATATTCCGCATACGGCGCTATTGCCGCCGCATTCTCCAGTGATGCCGAAAGGCACGAATCAAAGCCTACCATCGAATAGTTCAAGCCGCTTTTGCCGAGCGCATAGCCTATCTCGCCGGCAGTAAGGCTGTCATAATCGTGGCGTGCGTCATATTCCGTTCCGCCCGTCGGGCCGCCGCCCTGTCCCCAGATGATAAGTATTCTGTCATCGGCGGGATATTTTTCGTTTTCCCATGTCAGAAAATCGAGCAGAGTCTTTGACGTGCCCATATTATCGTCTTCAATGCTTGCAATCTTCTTCAGTCCGCCTTTATGCACCTCGAACCGTTCTATCCTGTCCGAAGAAATGTTTTCGTCCTGCCACTGCTCGCTTCCGCCCGTCTGCACGATAATATTGACATTCTCCGCCTTATCCGCTTTTATCATTTCTTTAAGCGATTGCGACGCACTGCCGAAATCCTTTTCAGCATCGCCGCCGCTCATATATATGTATACAGATCTTGTTGCCCTTACTCCCTGCCCCTGAGGTGCGGAAAACTCCGAAACAACGCTTCCGCAGCTGCACAAAAGCAGTGATACAGCCGTAACCACAGCCGCAAACAAACCTTTTCTCATATTCTCCCTCATTTATCTTATGTATTGCACAAAAAAATATCGGAAAGTTTTTATGCCTTCCCGTTAACGTTCTTCAAAAATCAAGCCGCTCCGCCCATAAAGGGACGGAGCATACTCAATTCCTATATTAACCTTTGGATTAACCCTCAGCAGGAGCGCTGACGGGACATGTTGAAGCACACATTCCGCAATCTACACACTTATCCGCATCGATTACATATGCGCTGTCACCCTCGCTGATTGCTTCTGCCGGACAGTCTGCCGCACAGGCACCACAGCTTATGCAAAGGTCTGCATCAATTTTATAAGCCATCACAAAACACCTCCTTAATTAATAGCACCATACGATGCCTCATTGTGATTGTATCACATTTTTTACTATTCTTCAATAGTTTTTTTCTGTAAATTTTTTATTCTTCGGTTTTCTTCTTATTTTTAATGATTTTAATGTCTTTTACGTTAAACTCTTTCAGAGTTTTTTCGTCCTCACTGTCAAGCTTTACCTTAACAAGCTCTTTCAAAAGGCTTATCGACTCCACCACGCCGTCGCCGTCGGGCGTATGC
>CAKSPN010000230.1 GCA_934481375.1 uncultured Clostridia bacterium | reverse complement strand
ACCGCTGTTGACACCTTTATCAAACTGCGCAAGCGTTTTTCCGTTTGCGGTTACGGATTTTATGTATCCTTCGTCAAGACCGTCTGCGGTGATGTTGTTTTCCTCAAACGCTTTCTTGAGCGCATGATATACCTTTGAGCCGTTCTTTACCGTAACGGATTTTGCGGCGAGCCATGTTGAGTCAAGCGCCGAAATACTTACCGTTACGTCAAATGTTTCGTCTGTTTCGGGTTCCGACGGAACGGTTACATTGCCCTTGCCGGTTGCTTTTGCCGGCTGACGGGCAGGAGTTGTTATTACGGAAATTTCGTTCTTCTTTGTGAACGAGTACAGATTATACGGCTGTTTTCCGTTTGCATTGAATGCGGCAAGCGAAACCAGTCCCATAAATCCTTGCTCGGTTGCGGAATTGTCAACCTCGCCGTCGGAGTATGCGCTTACAAATCCCGTTCCCTGTGAATTTACGTAATACATGGGAGCGTCGGCAAGCGAAAATCCGTTCTTTACAAATCGTAAATCGCTTTCGGGGTCAATTCCGTAAGCAACAAGACCCGTTATAACCATAGAGTCTGTGTAGATGTTACCGAATGAACCGTTGCTTCCCTGTGCGGCTGAAAGACCTGCAATTGCTTTTTCGGCAATTGACGCCGCCTTTGCCTTTACATTGTAAGTGTCGCCGTTCTCCTGTACGAAACGTGCGATTGCCGCAAGCGCCCAGCCTGTCGAATCGGGGTCGGTGTAATCATATTCACCGTAGGTGTAATGATACAGTCCGTCGCTTCCCTGTTCTTTTTCGAGTATGTCTGCAAGCGACTGTATTTTTGCACTGTCAAGCTTGGTGTTTCCCTGCATATCGGCAAGGAGCATCCAGATTGCGTTCGAGTATGCACTGCCGGCATTTTCCGCTTTCAAAAGTTCGGCATTGTCAAACGACTTTGCGCTGTTTACGGGGAAAAGCTTCGTAGTGTCCATACCGAGCGCACTTAAAATTATTTCGCCCTTTGCACGGTCGGTAATGAGCGCTGTGGATTGTGAAAGCTTGTCTATCGCTAAGTTTATGTAGTTCTGCTTTGCCGTGTCGGATATTTTCGCATGCTCCGTATCACCCTTAAGGTCGGAATATGCGTTCATACCCAAAACAGCCCAGTCGCTTACTATGTTCTTTGACGCATAGAATACGGCAAGCTTGTCAAGGAAACGGTCTTTTGCGCCCGTATCGGGAACCGCAATTGCCTTGACGGATTTTTTGAACATAAGACCGTCTGCGGTAAAGGTGAGAACGGTGTTTGCCGTAACTGCCGCATTTGTATCGTTGGCTTTTACAAGCTTAACGCCGCCGCTTTCGCCTGCCAAAACATATTCGTTTGCGTCAACTGCGGAGCTTACGCCGATATTTTCACCGGCTGTTTCGCCGTCTTTAAGGAACGAATATACCTTGTCGGTTTCCGAAAGGCTTACGAGGTCATTGTATTTTGCGGACTCGCTGATAAGCAAATTCGACTGCTCGGTATATTCAACGCCTGTCGGAACGGGAAAGCTTTCTTTCTGCTCCCAGCCGCCGCCGAGATCCTCCGCAAGAGTTTTTAACTCATCGGCTGTTTTTGAGGTTACATATGCGTTTTCCGAACTGTCAAGCGCATAGCAGTTTGTAACTCTGCTTTCGGCAATTGTACCTTTTCCGTATATCGGACGTGCCGATACTCCGCTTTCGATTTTACCTGTGTTAAGGCAATTCTTGAAATACGGATTGCAGTTGTCGCCCTGTGCCGAGCCTGTGTTTCCGCATATGCCTGCGGCGGTGTTGGCACTCTTTATATTGCCTGTGTTAAGGCAGTTTTCAAACTGTACGCAGTTTTTGCTGTAGCCTGCAATACCTCCGACAAGTCCCTCGGAGAATTGGTCGTTGTCAGTGCCGTTTATGATAATATCGCCCGAATTGTAACAGTTTACAAATTTTACGGTATTGTCAATCCACTGATAGCCTATGTCGTCGCTCTTGTTGCAATAGCCGACCAGTCCGCCGACAGAGTCCGTTGCCATAGCGGAAATGACAGCCGTGTTTGCACAGTTTGATATTGTTGTGTTTCCGCACGCACGTGCGGCAATACCGCCGACATACGAACGGAGTTCGTTTGAATATACGCTTCCGCCGACAGTCAGGTTTTTAACCTCGGCGTCCTTTAAACAGCCGAACAAACCGCAGTACATATCGGTGTTGTCAACGTTAAGTCCCGTGATTTTGTGGTTTCCGCCGTCGAAAACGCCGTCAAAACCGTACACGTAATTTTTGCCGAGCGGCGTCCACGGCTCAAAGCCGAGGTCAATGTCGTTTGTCATAAGGAAATGGGCCTTATTGTATTCGCCGCTTGATGTGTTGAATGAGTTTGCGAGGAAAATAAGATCGTTCTTGTTTTGTATAAGATACGGATTTTCCTCCGTTCCGCCGCCGTTTAAGAAGTCAGGGAGGGGTTCTTCGGTGCTGCCCGAAGCTGTAAGCTCAATTGTGTAAGCTCTGTCACATGTTATATTTATTGTTCCGCTTTTTGAAGTGTATCCGTCAGCCTCGGCAAGATATGAATACTCTCCGCCCTTAAGGCTGTAGGTGCGCTCCGATACGGGCGATACGGTTCTGCCGTCCTTTGAAAGCGTGAATGATGCGTTTTCGGGAGTTACGTTAAACGTAACTTCATATGTCTTTTCCGCAAGCGTTACCTTTCTTGACATATCCGAAACCTTACCCGTATTTACGGTAAAGGTTTTTTCTTCATAACCCTGTACACCGCCGACCGTGCAGGTGTAT
>CAKSPN010000229.1 GCA_934481375.1 uncultured Clostridia bacterium | reverse complement strand
AGATATTCCTTTGTATGCGATTTCTTAATCATATGCACCGCACCGAAAACGACTGCCGCCGTAAAGCAAACGCATATAACAGAAATCAGTATGTACTTTTTCTTCATTATAACACCTCGCAATTATTCTATCATACAAAAATAATTTATGTCAACCTCTTTACAAAAATTCATATTTGTAATATAATGATTTTAGCTCACATCAGGAAGGAGTATATATATGTTTTTCAAAAACAGCTTCAGAATATTCAAATGCGATCTTAAAAAGCTTGCACGAAACTGGGTAGCGATAGTAATTGCGTGCGGTGTGGCACTTTTGCCGTCACTGTATGCGTGGATAAATATTCTTGCCTCGTGGGATCCATACGGCAACACGGGCGGAGTAAAGGTGGGTATCGTCAATAATGACGAAGGCTCGCAGATACAGGGGATAAATATAAACATCGGCTCGGAGCTTGAGTCACAGCTTAAAGAGAACAAAAAGCTCGGCTGGACGTTTTTCGATAATGCGGACGAGGGTATTGAGCAGTGCCGAAACGGAAAAGTATATGCGACTATAATAATCCCGAATGATTTTTCCGCCAAAATGGCTACCTTGCTTGATGAAACACATGTCAAGCCGCAGCTTGATTACTATGTAAATGAGAAAATCAACGCAATAGCGCCCAAAATGACCGACAGCGGTGCTTCAACACTGCAAAAGCAGATAACGCAGTCGTTCATTCAGACTGTTATAGAAAAGGTGTTTGAGGTTTTAAATCCGCTCGGGTATGACATTGATCAGCACTATGGCGAGATAGAAAAATTTCAGAGCCTGTTAAATCTTGTTGATGACGATTTGCCGCATGTTTCGGAAAAGCTTGATAACCTGCTTGCATCGGCAAAGGACGGCAAAATCGACCTCGGCGCAAATGCGGAGGACGTGGAGTTTTTAAAGCGTGTTCTCACAAACGCCATTACCTACACCGATGATGTCAAAGCCGATACGGATAAGCTTATGAACAGAACCGACCACAGCGCATCGGACATACGCACAAACATTGACGAAATAAGCAGTGCGCTTGCGTCTATGGAAAGCTCACTTGATAATCTGAACGGCAAAATAACCACAAACAAGCCCGATGTTTCTGACAGCCTTTCGTCGCTGGCGGCGGATATTGACACGATAAACAACAGGCTTTCGTCAATGGAAAAGGAAATAACGATATTTGATGATGACACACGTGCCGATTTGGAACGTAAGATACAGCGTTTGCGCACAACGCTCGGCTCGCTTGACGATTTCCTCGATGATGTTTCAGAGGCGGGGGACGTTATAGCTACCCTTGTAAAAGATCTTAAATTCATAGAGGACAGCGCCGCCGAGATAGGCAGTAACGTCAAGGACTTGTCTGACAGCATAGACAAGGCGTTTGACGAGATAATCGACGCACTGGAAAAGATTTCGGGAAAAGCGTCCTCTGCCGAAACGGAAATTGCGGCAGTCGGTGCGAAACTCAATCATAATTCTTCGCTGTACCGCCGTCTTGAAAAGGCAGTAAGCGACGCAAAAGGTCAGGATGCGGCGATTGCCGAGCTTAAACTGAGCACGCAGATAGACAATATAATAAACAAGATAGAAAATAAGCACGACCGCATATCCGAAAAGCTTGACAAGATTGAGGATACGGCGTCGGGCATACAGCTTACCTCAAAATCACTGCGCACACATCTGACATCGTTTAACGAGTCGGCGCAAATTCTTATAAGAAATCTGCACAAGCAGATAAGCGAGTCGGACGCTACTCTTAAGGAAATAAACAGTATACTTAAGCGCAGTGGTGACGATAAGATACTTGATTTTTCGGAGGATATAGCCACGATAAGCAATAAGCTTGCCTCTTTGAGCAGTAACATATCAAAGCTTGAGGGGGATTTGAGCGGTTCGGCTGACTTGGAAAGCACGGTTGATGCGGCAAAGAGCATATGCCGGAATACACGCAAGCTTACCGAATCGCTGTCAAAGACTTTTGACGGCTCGCTTGACGAGAAAATACAAAAACTTCTCTCGAATACAAATTCCGCCGGCTCGGATTTGCAGCAGTTGTTCAGTATGTCGATAGACGGAGTTGATGCGGCGCAGGAGTTTTTGGATAAGCTGAATAACAACTCTACAATCCTTACGGATGATGTAAACAAGTTCAAGGATAAGCTTCCGACTTACCTCAACGGTATGACAAAGATAGCCGACAAGATACGTGCGCTTTCGGACGTCATAGACCTTAAGGATATTGCCGGTATGATGCAGTATGACAGCGAATCTACGGGAGATTTCTTTGCGTCGCCCGTTGAACTTAATACGACAAAGCTGTTCCCTGTAAAGAATTACGGCGCAGGTCTGACACCGTTCTACACCACGCTGTGCCTGTGGGTAGGCGTATTGCTTATGTGTGCCCTGTTCACAACAAGAGCGGTAAACGCAGACTTTGAATACACGCCTAATGAAGAATTTATGGGCAAATTTATGCTGTTCGGCGCAATGGCGGTCATACAGGGATTTATAGCCGCTCTGGGCGACGTTGTGGTGCTGAGGGTAGAGATAATGCACCCGATATTGTTTATATGCCTTTCAATGCTTTACAGCCTTGTATTTACGGGAATTGTGTACACACTTGTGTCGCTGTTTGATAATGTGGGTAAAGCAATAGGCGTTGTGTTCCTGGTATTTCAGATAGCAGGTGCGGGCGGTACGTTCCCGATACAGGTAACGCCGGTATTCTTCCAGAGAATAAACGCATTCCTGCCGTTCACGTATGCGATAA
>CAKSPN010000228.1 GCA_934481375.1 uncultured Clostridia bacterium | reverse complement strand
TGCTTAAAGCGTCCGCCCTTTACTCTGTTTGTACCGTCAAGCGTTTTAAATTCGGGATTTTTGAAAACTCTCGGGATTATTGTTTGCTCATATGTGTATTCGTTTATCTCCTCACCCGTGAAATCCTCGGTTTTCCAGTTTGTAAGCGGCGACGAATTATCAAGATAATACACCTCCGAAAACGCACGCTGATAGCTGTAGCGGTATACTGCACGCTCACGCAGTTTATCAAGCGATATTGCAGAGAAATCTCTGCCCGTGTATGCAACGGATTTGCCGTCCTCAAACACTTCAGCCTGCAAAAATGACTTTATATCCATTGTATAGAACGACGGGCAGTTATACCCCGCAACCTCAACGCACAGGGTATTTTCGCCGTCGATTACATCAAGCTTTACCTCGTCAAATCGGATATATCCGTGAGGCGCTCTGGCAGGTCCGTAAAATATAAATTTATTGTTGAGATACACCCTATACAGCGTTGCTCCCGTTATATGCAGAATATATTCACGGCTTTTCTCCGCATGAAATTTACACTTAAATCCTGCCTGAAAGTTTAACTCCTCACGTCTATTTTTTATAAAGATTTGTTTTGCATTTTCAAATGATCGTATTCCTCTCATAAGCGCTTATTATCCTTTCACTGCTCCTGCCATAAGACCGGATACAAATTGTCTGTTACATATGCAATACACTATCAATACCGGTATTAATGCAACCGTCGACGCCGCCAGCATAAGATTCCATGATGACGCCGCATTGCCGCTTGTTTTCAGCGCCATTATTCCAACTATCAAAGTGCGCTGTTCCGGTCTTGACAATGTGAATAATGTCGGCATGAGATAGTCATTCCATGAGCCCTGAAAGGCAAATATCGTAACCGTTGCAAGCACCGGCTTTATGATAGGTAAGATTATTCTCAAGAAAACTCCGAAAAAACTGCAACCATCAATTTTTGCCGCCTCATCAACACTTTGCGGAATTGATCGGATAAAACCTCTTATTAAATATACGTTTACAATAGGTGCGGCAAACGCATTCATAAAAATCAATCCCCATATTGATTTAGACAAACCCAGGTGTGATAATATTGCAAACTGCGGATATATTGTTATACTTCCCATTGATATAAACATCATTGATGAAAATATTGCAAAAATTATCTTTTTGCCGGGGAATTCACTTCTTGCAAAAGCATATCCCTGCATAGCTGATGCGCCCACTACGGTAACAACGTAAAACGCAGAATAATAAAAACTGTTCCAAAACATTTTTAATACGTTAAAGTCCGACGATTTTGCCGCCAGTATGTAGTTATCAAATGTAAACGCCTTTGGAAAAACCCTTTCAGGATATGCAAATATCTCTGCATTTGTTTTAAATGATGATGCAAACGTATATATAATCGGGAATGCTGTTATAATCCCCACAATTATTAAAATCGCATATATTATTACTAAGCTTAAATTATTATCTTTTTTCATTGTGACCCTCCGATTTTAATATATATTCTGCATCTTCTCACTAAGCTTTGAATATCCCAAAGCAACTAATGCAAGAATTATTGATGTAATCAGCGACAGCGCGCATCCGTATCCTATATTAACACTGCCTCCGGCAAATCCGGGTACGAATTTGCTGACCATATAAGACATAACGGTATGAGTATCTCCTCCCGGCGCTCCGTTTGTTGTTACCAAAATGTAATCACCGACTTTTAATGTTGCCGTTATTGAAAGAAGCAGTATAGTCTGTAAAACCGGTGCAATCATAGGCAGAGTCATTTTGAAAAACATTACCGGCTTTGAGGCGCCGTCCAAAGCCGCCGCCTCATATATATCTTCCGGAACATTTGATAATGCCGATATAAAATACACTACGTTTATACCAAAACTGTTCCATACAGAACCGATAACCAGCGCCCATAACGCCGTACTTGAATTTCCAAACCAATCTATTTCTTCAGAGATTATATGCAGCTTGAGCAGCCATGCATTTATGAAGCCAAAATAGTCGAACAGGTTTGTAAATATAACGCCGACTATTGCCACACTTATAACGCAAGGCATATAATATAAGGCTCTGAAAAAGCCGTTTCCTTTAAGCTTCTTTGTCAGAAACACAGCTAACAACAACGCCAGCGGAAGCTCTATCGGCAATTTCATTACTGTGAATTTAATGGTCGTAATCCACGCTTTCCAATAAGTTGCGTCCTTTGTAAACGCTGACAGAAAATTTTCCATACCGACAAATCGTGTTTCCGAGTTAATTCCTGAGTAATAATATAATGACTTCGAAAGCGCCCATATGTTAGGATAAAGTATAAACACAAGAAATCCTAAAAGACCCATTCCTATCATCAGATAGCTTGTTATGTATTCTTGCTTCTTATAGCTCATTGTTTTTTTATAAATTCTTGCTTCTGTTTTTGTTTTTCTTGCGATCATTTTTGAAACTCCTATTTGCTTTCAAGACGTATATCCCAATCCTTGTTAATTGCTTCCGTTTTATCATACTCGGGATGAAGCTGCTGATATTTTTCCACACCCTCAGCATATATTTTATTACGGTTAGCAATGAATTCATCTACCGTTATTTTATTTGTCCATACGTTTTTGATAAAGTCATCAGACGTATTCTCATATCCTGATAAATCGACCCTCATACTGACAGGCGCCGGCGCCGAAATCTCTACCAAGTCGGCAAATTCCGCCCAGCCTTTAGGCATATTATCCTTATTTGCCTTTTTGATTAAGTCTACGTTGGTGGGTATTTCACAGCCGCTTTCAAACAGCTTGGTTAATGTATCGTCGCTGTAGAAC
>CAKSPN010000227.1 GCA_934481375.1 uncultured Clostridia bacterium | reverse complement strand
CGGTTTGCGGTGGACGAGCCGTAGTTTGTCGAATACGAGGCGAGCGTAGCGTTGAAAAGCTTGCCTTTAAGCATTTCCGCAGTTACGGTCGGGTAGGACAGATATATCGGAACGGTTACTTTTTCGCCGCCCTCCTTGATTTTTGAGAGGTACGTTTTTGCTTCGTCCTTGTTAAGGTATCTGCCGTTTTCTTCGGGAATTATATTTACCTCATTGTTTGCAACCTCAAAGTGTGCGTCAACGGGGTCTTTATAGCATACGTGGTCAAAGGTTTCTATTGTAAAATCGTCGGGTGCGGCTGATTTTAATGTTACCTTAATTGGATTGTATGCGGCACTCTTAAATGCTTTTTCGACTTCCTCGAGCGCTGTTGAAACATCGCCGTCAAAGCCCGATGTGCCGGGCGTTACAATTGCCGATGTATCGTTAAATTCTACGGAGTGCTGTTTAAGTTCGCCGTATATATCGTTTCCGAACCTTGTGAGTACCTGTGAGAGCAAATCGGTGTTGAGGTCCGATGCAGGTGCAAGCGTCAGCTTTGCAAACAATACACGTATCCCATCAAATCCGTCTTTGAAGAAATGTCCCGATTTACCGTAGTTAAACGCAATCTTTGCGGTTTCCTCGGGATTGATATATGCCTCAACGTCACTGCCGCTGAAACCGTAATAATCATCGCCGCATTTGAGCATTATCTGCTGATTTTGCATAAGATCGGAATTTTCTATTGCGGAAAGCGTTTCGGTATATGTTTTTCCGCCGACATATACATCGCCTATCCATATATTTCTTGCGACCTTATTGGCAGGATTGAGTGCAGATGCCGCAATAAAAAGTATAATAATTACCGCCAATACGGAGGAACATACCGCAATTGCGGTGTTTCTCACAATTTTCAGCGTTTTTTTGTCGACTTTCTTGCGCTCACGTTTGCGTTTTGGCTCGGCGGGCACTTCTTCGGTTGGCTGTTCAGCGGTATCGTCCCCAAAGTCGTCGCCGTCCGTGTCGTCACCGCTGTAGTAGTCCGAAGCGTCCTCCGCCGCAGGTGTGTTCTCCTCGCTTTCGCCGGGTATTCCGGCAGATGTGTTCTTTTCTTCCTCCATTTTTCTACCCCCCAAAAATATTTTAGTTATAAAATTTAAGAAAATCGTCAAGATATAAACTGTATTCTTTCATATATTGTCTTATATGCCTGTTTTTCATAAGAAGAACAAACGCCTTTTTTACGTTATCGGTAAAATCGCGGTCAAAGTCCTCGGGAAGAAGTCCGTTTGCAAGCGGACACAGGCGTTTTGCTCTCGGATCGACAATTATTTCAAGCTTGCCGTTTTTTATGTAAGGCGTCAGCGGAAAGATACGACAGGCGAGCGGACGCTCAAATCTGCTGCAGTTTCCGTCGCACATCAGCAGCGGAACATTGTACTGCTTGCCATTAAAATCATAGAAAAAATCTGACTTTTCGATTTTTGCCCAGGCAGGTGATAAAAGCTTATACACCTCAATTTCGCCGGGGAAAAGATACATACCGCAGTCATCGCCGTCACAGCAAAGACTATTGCAGAGCTTGCCGCAGTCGGCTTTAATCGGAGTGCTGTTGTCAAACAGCCGGTACAGTTGTAAATATATATATGCGGCGTTCATAATATGCTCCTCGTAAGATAAAATAATTATACTATTATTTTAACACATTTTCATACGCAAGACAATAGGAATTAAGAAAAAATATTAAAATTTTGGAAGAATTCATACGTAAAAATTAACCACTTTGTAACAAGGATTTAATATAAATGAATAGTATGTGATTTGACAAACAAAGGTTTGTATGATACAATATATAGGTATATATTAAAAAGGGGAAAGGAAAAGCTTATGCCTAAGAAGAAACAGGATTACGGGAACGGCTCTATAGTTTCGCTCAAGGGAGCGGACAGGGTAAGAAAGCGTCCGGCGGTAATTTTCGGCTCGGACGGACTCGAAGGATGCGAACATTCTTTTTTTGAAATACTCTCAAACTCAATAGACGAAGCACGTGAGGGTTACGGAAATCTGATAGAGATAACAAGATATAAGGATCATTCGATAGAAGTAAAGGATCACGGTCGGGGCATACCGCTTGATTATAACGAAAAGGAAAAACGCTATAACTGGGAACTGGTGTTCTGCGAGCTGTACGCAGGCGGAAAATATGACAACAATAACGGCGGTATGTACGAATACAGCTTGGGTCTTAACGGACTCGGTGCGTGCGCAACACAGTATTCGTCGGAATATATGGACGTTACGGTTGTAAGGGATAAAACAAAATATACATTAAGATTTGAAAAGGGCGAGCCTGTGGGAAAGCTTGAAAAAGTGCCTACACGGAGCGTGCAGACAGGCACAACGCAGAGATGGAAGCCTGATATGGAGGTTTTCACCGATATAAATATACCGCTCGAATTTTTTCAGGATACGCTGAACAAACAGGCTATGGTAAATGCGGGACTGAAATTCGTCCTGTACAACGAAACCGACAACGGACTTGAAATGTTCGAGTATTATTACGAAAACGGAATAGTCGATTACGTAAAAGAGGCGGTGGGTGAGAGTGCGTTTACCACCGTTGAGGATTGGGAATGTGAGCGCACAGGCAGAGACCGTGAGGATAAAGATGATTACAAAATGAAAATGCAGGTTGCATTCTGCTTTTCAAACAAGGTAAATCTTTTGGAGTATTATCACAATTCAAGCTGGCTCGAACACGGCGGATCTCCCGACAAAGCCGTTAAAAATGCGTTTGTGTATGCAATAGATCAGTATTTGAAGGGAAACGGCAAATATAACAA
>CAKSPN010000226.1 GCA_934481375.1 uncultured Clostridia bacterium | reverse complement strand
GGAGTATACACACAATGGATCTTCCGCCCGTAAAGAAAGGCAGAAACGAGCTTTTGATAAAAACTCCTCTCGGAAGAGCGCTGGGAGTGGAGAATTATTTCCTCCTCGGTAATTTCGGAGTTAAGCTGTGCGGTACGGAAAAGACTTTGATTGAGCCGGAGGAGAGTAAAGTCAGGACTGCATAACAAAAGGTATATTAATAAAGATCAATCCGATTGGTATAACAAAAACATTTTAAGGAGAAAAGCATGATAATAGATATTTTAAAGGATGAGCATTGGTGGGGAGGACTTACGGATTTGGGTTCCGAAATGCCGATAGGAGAGGACAGCAGTATTAAAATTACTATGACACCTATAGACCAGGGAGCATTTCTGTTTGTATCGGACAAAGGCAGATATATCTATAGTCCTAAAAAACACAATATAGAGTTTTCTAAAGGAAAGATAAGTATTGATACCGATGATAATGTGTATCTTGAGAGCGGATTTTCCACTCTCAAGGCTGCACATAAGGCGCTTGCTGAGCGGTTTTTCAGTCTTAATGAGAATATACCCGATGAATTGTTCTTCAGAGCGCCGCAGTTTAATACATGGATGGCTTTAGGCTATAATCAGACTGAGGAAGGTATATTGGAATATGCGCAATCTATTATAGATAACGGCTTTAAGCCGGGGATATTTATGATAGACGAGGGTTGGAGCGAGGATTATGGCGTGTATGATTTTTATCCCGGCAGATTTAATAACCCGAAAGCTATGATAGACAAGCTCCACAAAATGGGCTTTAAAGTGATGCTGTGGGTAACGCCCAATATATCGCCCGACAGCAACGCATTTCGTGAGCTTAAAGAACTCGATTATCTTACAAAGAATGCAGAGAATAAAATTGCGGTAAGAGAGTGGTGGAACGGCTACAGCTGTGTGCTTGATCTTACAAATCCCAAGGCAAATAAGTGGTTTGTTGATAAATTGCAGGCTTGCCTTGATAAGTATAATGCCGATGGGTTTAAGTTTGATGCGGGTGATTATTACTTTTACAGAGATGATGATAAAACCTATGAAAATTTAACGGATAATGAGATGACAAGTGTTTATAACGACCTGGGCGAAATATTTTCGTATCACGAATATCGCACCGCATGGAACTTGCGGGGAAGGTCAATACTGTGCCGTATGCAGGACAAAGAGCATACATGGGGCGATAAAGGCATAAAGGATATAATTCCGAACACCATAGTTCAGGGATTTATAGGCTGTTTGTATTCATGCCCCGATATGGTGGGCGGCGGCGCTCTGTCATCGGCATCGGGAAAGTATGACACGGAATTATATATACGCTGGGCGGAGGCAAATACATATTGTTCAATGATGCAGTTTTCCATTGCCCCGTGGTGCGTGCTTAGCGAAAATGAGTGCAGTGTGATAAGACGCCTTGCGGATACACATACAAAAATCGGTGATATTATAATTGAACTTGCGAAGAATGCTTCTAAAACAGGTGAGCCTATAGTACGCTGTATGGAATACGAATTTCCTAATCAAGGTTTTGAAACAGTTACCGATCAGTTTATGTTAGGTGATTCGATACTTGTAGCGCCGGTTCTTGAAAAGGGCGTGCAGACGCGCACTGTAAAACTGCCTCACGGCAAATGGTATGACAGTTGCGGAGTGAAATACCAGGGCGGAACTATTGCGGAAGTATCTGCCCTGATAGGAAGCGTGCCGGTTTTCACTAAAGAATGTAAAAACTGATAAAATAATTGATATACACTCCGAAAAAATAAAAAAACGGAATGAATCGCAATATTTCTTTTTTAAATAAGTTACAGGCGATGCAAAACAAACAGAAAGGAAAAATGATGAAAAACAATATATTTAATATAAGGTTCAACAGTAATTCCGGAGGAATTTCATCCATAGTGTTGAATGCTGATAAGGATGAAATGAATTGGATTGAAGAAAACAAGATGTGGGGACTTGTACGCAATATCAGCTTTGACGGTATTTGGGGCAATTACAGGGAACGTGCAAAGACTATGGAGCTTGTTTCATTTGAAGAAAGTGATGCTTGTGCAGTGAGCAAATATTCAAACGGCAGACTTTCTGCAATTGTTGAAAGATTTTTTACGAACAGCGGGAATTTATGTGAACGATATACGCTTAAAAATATAAGCGGCTGCGATTTATTTTTAGAGCAGGATGATTGCGGAATAACAGTTCCGTTTACAGACAAATATGCATATTCCGAGGATTGTATGAAGTATCGCTGGAGAGTGTGAAAAAAAATCTGCAAAAAAGATTCCTTCTATGATAGAATATAAATAATATCATAGGAGAAATTTTTTATGGCAAGACGCAGACGAGAAAGGATGAGTGAAGGGAAAAAGAATATCATAGCGGGACTGATCCGGGAGTATGATATCAAGAGCGCGGAAGATATTCAGGAGGCATTGAAAGACCTGTTGGGCGGAACGATTCAAGAGATGATGGAAGCTGAACTTGACGAACATTTGGGATATGGCGAATATAAGCGCAGCGACAATCCCGGTTGCCGCAACGGCGTAAAACACAAGAAATTACGCAGTTCATACGGCGAAATACCGATTGATGTTCCGCAAGACCGCGACGGAGATTTTGAACCGCAGATAGTGCAAAAACGCAAAAAGGACATATCTGCAATAGAGCAAAAAATCATTGCAATGTCGGCTAAAGGCATGACTACAAGGCAAATATCGGATATCATAGAAGATATATAAGGCTTTGAGGTAAGATAAAAGAGTCGATTGCAGCAGCATATCCAAATACCGAATATCAGCGTTGTATCGTTC
>CAKSPN010000225.1 GCA_934481375.1 uncultured Clostridia bacterium | reverse complement strand
GCTTAATATCCGTCCTATGTACGGAAGTTTTGCTAAGGCACTGCAGTATTCGTTTTTCCAGGTAAGCTCGATAATAACCACCACGGGATATTCCACTGCCGATTTCAATACGTGGCCTATGCTGTCGCAGATTATTCTTGTACTGCTTATGTTTGTGGGCGGCTGTGCCGGCTCAACGGGCGGCGGACTCAAGGTTATACGTGTGCTTGTGCTTGCGAAAGGTTCGTTCCGTGAATTGCACAGAGCGGTAAGACCGAGAAAGGTGAATATAGTAAGGATTGACGGTAAAACGCTTGAGGCTGAAGTGATGTCGGGCGTTATGTCGTATTTTGCGCTGTATATGCTGATTATGGCGGTATCCATACTGATAGTAAGCCTTGATAATTTTGATATGACAACAACCGCCACAGCGGTAATATCAACGTTTAACAATATAGGACCGGGACTCGGAGCGGTAGGACCGACAGGCAGCTTTGCTGATTTTTCAATCCTTTCAAAGCTTGTTCTTTCGTTCGATATGCTTGCCGGCAGACTGGAAATATATCCTATGATGGCGCTCCTTATGCCGTCGGTATGGAAAAGAGTATAAATAAAACCGTTATGGAGAAGCTGTTAGTGATAACAGCTTTTTTGTATGAAAGGAATGGTTTTATTTATGGAGGATATTACAAAAACAATAGACGGATACGTTAAAAAAGCACAGAAGGCTCTTGAAGAATTTATGAGCTATGACAGAGAAAGTGTGGACAGAATTGTAAAAGCAATGGCTCTTGCCGGACTTGCCAATCATACCGAACTTGCCAAAATGGCGGTCGAAGAAACGGGACGGGGCGTTTACGAGGATAAAATCACAAAGAATATGTTTGCGACGGAGTACGTGTACCATTCTATAAAGAACGAAAAAACGGTGGGCGTTATTGCAGAAAATGAACTTGAAGAATACGAGATAATAGCCGAGCCTGTCGGGGTGGTGTGCGGAGTTACTCCCGTTACAAATCCGACCTCCACAACAATGTTTAAAATACTTATCTGCATAAAAACAAGAAATCCGATTATATTCGGATTTCACCCCGGTGCGCAGAAATGCTCTGCCGCCGCCGCAAAAATTATGTACGATGCCGCCGTAGCGGCAGGCGCACCGAAAAACTGCATACAGTGGATAGAAAAACCGTCGGTTGAGGCGACAAATGCGCTTATGAATCATGAGGGTGTTGCAACGGTTTTAGCAACGGGCGGCAGTTCAATGGTGCGTGCGGCGTATTCTACGGGAAAGCCGGCTCTCGGTGTGGGACCGGGAAATGTTCCTTGCTATATACACGAAAGCTGTGATCTTGAACAGGCGGTTACAGACCTTATTCTTTCAAAATCCTTTGATAACGGTATGATTTGCGCCTCGGAACAAAACGTGATAGTGGATAAATCCGTTTCCGCACGCTTTGAAAAACTGATGAGGGAATACGGCTGTTATTTTGTGAAAAAAGATGAACTGAAACAGCTTTCCGATTACTGCGTAACGAAAAACGGCACGATAAACGCCGATATTGTCGGAAAAAGCGCATATGAGATAGCGAAAAATGCAGGAATACAGGTTTTAGAGGACACGAAAATACTGGTTGCAAAAATTGACGGCATAGGCGAAAAATATCCGCTCTCAAGAGAAAAGCTGAGCCCCGTTCTTGCGTATATGACGGTAACCGGTACCGATGAGGGCATAAAAAGAGCAGAGGAAACCGTTAATTTTAACGGACTCGGACACAGCGCCGTCATACACGCAAATGATGAAGAAACGGTTGAAAAATTTGCAAAGACTCTGCGTGCGAGCCGACTTATTGTAAACTCGCCATCAACGCACGGCGCAATAGGCGATATATACAACACCAATATGCCGTCTCTGACGCTTGGGTGCGGCAGTTACGGCAAAAACAGCATAAGCGGAAATATCTCGGCAATAAATCTGATAAATCAAAAGCGTGTGGCAAAAAGGCGTGTGAATATGCAGTGGTTTAAAATTCCGGGGAAAATATATTTTGAAAAAGGCTCGGTGCAGAATCTTGAAAAAATGCCCGATATAAGCCGTGCGTTTATCGTGACGGACGAGGGGATGGTGAAACTCGGGTATGTGGATAAGGTGCTGTATTATTTGCGGCGCAGAGCGGATTATGTGCATTGCGAAATTTTTTCGGAGGTAGAGCCCGATCCCGATATTGAAACGGTAAAGCGTGGTGCGGAGATGATGGCGGAGTTCGAGCCTGACGTGATAATCGCTCTGGGCGGAGGAAGTGCCATGGACGCCGCAAAGGGGATGTGGCTCTTTTACGAGTATCCGTCGGTTGATTTTAAAGCCTTGCGGCTGAGATTTCTCGATATAAGAAAACGCACGTTCAAATTTCCGCCTATGGGCAAAAAAGCAAAATTTGCGGCAATTCCGACAACATCGGGAACGGGAAGTGAGGTAACAAGCTTTTCGGTTATATCGGATAAAAAGAACAATATGAAATATCCACTTGCGGACTATGAACTTACGCCCGATATAGCGATTATAGATCCGCAGTTTGTTATGAGCCTGCCCAAAACGCCGACGGCGGATACGGGACTTGACGTGCTTACTCACGCAATCGAGGCGTATGTGTCGGTTATGGCGTCCGATTATACGGACGGACTTGCAATAAAGGCGATACAGCTCGTGTTTGAGTATCTTCCCAGAGCCTATAAAAACGGCGCAAATGATGAAGAAGCAAGAGAAAAAATGCATAACGCAAGCTGTATTGCCGGTATGGCGTTTACGAATGCGTTTTTGGGATTAAATCATTCGATAGCGCATAAAATAGGCGGTGAATACCA
>CAKSPN010000224.1 GCA_934481375.1 uncultured Clostridia bacterium | reverse complement strand
GTATACGAAACCGACGAAGCCGCAGCACTGCTCGGAAAGATGGCAAAGCTTACTTTCAGAGATGCTGACGACAATATAGTGCTTGACGGCGCTACGGACATAAAGACAGCTAAGTATCAGTACGGTCCGACCACCGAGAACGGCGCTTCGGAACCGTATGTAGTTGTTGAGTTTACACCCGAGGCAAAGACAAAGTTTGCCGAGGCTACAAAGGCTGCTGCCGCAAGATCAGCCGAAAATAAAAACTACATCTCAATCAAAATGGACGAAACTGAAATCTCAAATCCGAGAGTTCAGAAAGAAATCAATGACGATTCCTGTATCATTTCGGGAAGCTTTACTCCCGAAAGCGCACAGGAGCTTGCAAACCAGATTAAATCGGGTCAGCTCCCCTTTAACCTCAAGGTTGCAAACCAGGAAACAGTCGGTGCGGAGCTTGGCTCGGACGCACTCCCCACAAGCTTGCTCGCAGCAGGCATAGGCGTACTTCTTATAATGCTCTTTATGGGTATTATGTATAAGGTACCCGGTCTTATCGCAGACATAGCTTTACTGTTCTATGTGGGTATCATAAGCCTTGTATTGGGTATACTCCACGTAAACTTAAGCCTTTCGGGTATTGCCGGTATCGTGCTTTCGATAGGTATGGCGGTCGACGCGGACTGTATCATATTTGAAAGAATGAAAGAAGAACTCCGTCTCGGAAAGACAATCAAGGCTTCCGTTGAGGCAGGCTTTAACAAAGCATTCTCGGCTATCCTCGACTCAAACGTTACGACAATTATTTCGTGCGTTGTACTTAAGCTTTCGGGCATCGGTACGGTTGAAGGCTTTGCCGTAACGCTCGGTATAGGCGTTATACTTTCAATGTTCACGGCTATCGTTGTTACAAAGTTCTTGTTAAAGCAGCTTGTAAACATCGGTATAAAGAACAGAAACGCTTTCTACAGACCGATAAAAGTTAAGGGAGGTGCAGAGAATGAATAACAGAAACTTTACGGCTAACAGATGGAAATTTGTTATTATTCCCGCACTTATAATCGTACTGGGTATAGTAATGTACATCGTACACGGCGGTTTCAACTTCGACGTTGAATTCCTCGGCGGTACAAGAATGCAGGTTGAACTCGGTCAGGAATTTAACAACGACGACATCAGCAAAGCAGTAATGGACGAATTTAATTTGTCCGCCGCTGTTCAGAAGTCGGGTACAAGCCCCACACAGGCAGTTATAAAAATTCAGAACACCGATGACAACACAGACGCACAGAATAAGGTATTCAACCTCTTAAAGGAAAAATACAACCTTGCAGACGATGCAAAGCCTATGTCTGTTTCGACAGCATCGGCAAGCTTCGGTCTTGAGGTGCAGAGAAAGGCTCTCCTCTATACTTTGATAGCTATTATATGCATACTTATCTATATTGCAATCAGATTTGAATGGAGAAGCGCTATTATGGCGGTTGTTGCGCTTGCAATCAACGTTGTTGTTATGGCGGCTGTATATGCGATTACAAACATCGCGCTTAACACCACATTTATTGCGGCAATGCTTACAATTGTCGGTTATTCGATTAACAATACAATCGTCATTTTCGACCGTATACGTGAAAATCAGAAAACACGTACAAAGAACGAAACCATTTCGCAGATGGTTGACAGAAGTATCGTTGAAACACTCGGAAGAACTCTTAATTCCACAATCACAACGCTTATCACTATAGTGCTTATCTATATCCTCGGCGTTACGACAATTAAGGAATTTGCACTTCCGCTTATCATCGGTATCGTAATCGGTGCTTACACATCAATCTTTATAGCAAGCACATTCTGGGCTTCATGGAAAGAATCAAATATGAAAGCCAAGGCAGAAGCCGCTGCTGAAAGAAAAGCAACAAAGAAAAGCAAATAAACACAAAAAAATGAGTTCGGTTTAAACCGAACTCATTTTTTTTATAACAGAATTGTTATTTCGCTTTTTTGAGCATTTCCTCAAGTTCCGCCTTGTCAAAGGTGTATTTTTTATTGCAGAACTGACAGCACATTTCCGCCTCGCCCTGTTCTTCTATGATTGATGATATTTCGTCCTTGCCTATTGATATAAGCGCACGTTTCATTCGCTCACGCGAGCATTTGCACTCATATTTCGGAGTTACCGTCTTATTTTCCATAAGCATCGAAAATCCGCTTGTTACCCTGAACGCCATATCCTGTGCGTTCATACCGCTGTCTATTATTTCCGTTACGCTCGGCAGTTCGGCAATTATATTTTCAAGCTTTTCAGCCATATCGTCCGTTGCCTCGGGCATAAGCTGTATCATAAATCCGCCTGCGGCTTTTACGGAATTATCCGTATCCACCAGAACACCCAGAGCAATCGCTGTCGGTATCTGCTCGCTTTTTGCGTAATAATATGTCAAGTCCTCGGCTATCTCGCCCGACACAAGCGGTATTCTGCCTATGTACGGTTCTTTTAAGCCGAGATCACGGATTACGCTTAAATCTCCCCTGCCGACTCCTCCGCCGACGTCAATCTTTCCCTTTGCATTAAGCGGCAAATCGACATACGGATTGTGCACATACCCTCTCACTCTTAACTCACTGTCCGTCACCGCAACAAGACGTCCCAAGGGGCCGTCGCCGTTTATCTGCAAGGTAAGCGTGTCCGTTTCGCTTTTAAGCCCTGCCGCTCCCATAAGCACCGCACCGCTCAATAATCTGCCCAGTGCCGCCATTGCCACGGGATTGGTATCGTGTATTTTATGCGCTTCGTTTACAAGCTCCGTTGTAACGGTGCAAAAAACACGTATCGCACCGTCCATACTGTTTCCTCTTACAAGTACGTCTGACATATAATCGTTCCTTTCTATTTTCTGCTTATTCTTACCGTTGTATGA
>CAKSPN010000223.1 GCA_934481375.1 uncultured Clostridia bacterium | reverse complement strand
CCATATGAATTGGCAAAATAAAAAGTGTGCAGACAATCGCTGTCCGCACACCGAAAAATGCAAACCCGATTGTTGTCACACAAATTTTAATAGAACAAGCAACAGATAGACAACCTTTTGCATAGTTCAGTCAAATGGAATTTGCATTTTTGCCTATTTCAATTGACTAAACCACTCTAAAAATTATATAAATCCCCCTTGGGTTTATACACAAATGAACTGCTACTCTTTTCTACTATTAAAATTTATGTGACAATAATATAATACCACACTTTTTCGCATTTAGCAATAGTTTTTAACGAGTATTGCATATAAAATTGTTTTTCGGGGGTGATGTAGGCATCGACCCCTACAGATACATTTGCGATAATGGCTGTGGCGCTCCTGCCGAAATGCACGCCATACGGGATAACGTTTCGGGGCGGCGTGGGGAATTTCGGGTTGATGAGGGCAGCAATCCCTACAGATTACGTTTGCAATCATTACAAACCGCAAAAAAATTTCCGCAAGACCGTTTCTGATCCTGCGGAAAACCGTTTCATATTATTTTGTAAATTCTTCAATCGTATTTGCGTTTCCGTGCTGTATAGGCTCCCATTTGACCTGTTTAAACAGTGCAACTATCGAAATAGGAATGTATGTCATAAGATACAGCGGGAAAGTGAACATATACAATATCTTCTTTTTGGTTGAACAGTATATATTTTTTCTTTCCGTTATGGTTGTGATAAGTCCAAGCGCAAATACCATCCAGTACACATTGAAACACCAGCTTACGGCTGTCATAAGGAGCGGTGTAATGTCCTCGCCGTTGCACACGGCAAATATTATACCGACCGTATTCATTATACATGTTGCGATTGACAGGAATATTGACGGCATTATCGTCATTGCCATATCGTAGCATGAAAATCTTCCCGTTTTGAACAGTTCCGACCAAAGCTTCGGACCGTGATTTGCAAACACCTGCAAAAATCCTCTTGCCCATCTCAGACGCTGTGACCATGACTGCGAGAACGATATAGGCTGTTCGTCATACACAACCGCATCGTTGCAGTAAGCAATCGTTTCCCCGTCGATAACGCTCTTTATAGAGAACTGTATATCCTCTGTGAGCAGGAAGCAGTTCCAGCCGTTATTCTTCTTTATGATGTCCTTATGTACCAAAAATCCCGTACCCGAAACGGCACAGCTTGTATGCATTAACATTCTCGAATAATTAAGGTACTTGGACTCTCTCAAAAACCAAAGCGCATAACCGGCGCTTATCCAGTTTGAGCCGTAGTTCTTTGAGTTTCTGTAGCTTGTGATTATTCTGTGACCGTCCGTAAACGTGCGGTTCATTGCACGTACATAGTTTTTGTCCAGAATATTATCTGCGTCAAAAACCATATAACCGTCATAATAATCCTTGCCGCACTTATCGAATATCTTGCCTATCAGATAATTAAGCGCATAGCCTTTGCCGACCTGTACCGAATTAAAGCGCGTGTAAACAAAAGCGCCGGCGTCTTCGGCAATCTGCGCCGTATTGTCCGTACAATTGTCCGCAACCACATACACATCAAGCATATCCTGCGGATAGTTCTGCGCTTTGACGGATTTTATCAAATCAGCTATGACGTTCGATTCGTTTCTTGCGGAAATCAGCGCCGCAAATCTGTGGATTACCTCCGGCTTATGCTCCTCTTCCTTTTTAAAGAACGGCACAAGCACAAAGAAAATCTGGTACACATACAGCAGAAAAAATATTGCTGCAATAACTAAATTAATATTTCCGATTGTATCCGTAATCATTTTAATCTCCATTCCGCCGCTTTTAAAACGGCTAAAAACACAGCGTATATCCCACGCTGTTCCCTTTCTCCATAATTAACAATATTACTTTTACTATCCCTGCACTAAAACCATTAATATATTAACACAAATACGCCGTTCAGTCAATATATTTTGCACTAAAAACAGCCGAAAAAACCTCTGTTTTTCACAAGCTTGATATTGAAAATATACAAAAACTTAATATTTACTCACAGCTATTTCCTCTTTTTCGATACCGCCGTTTACCGAGATATTGTCAAAAAGGGAGTCGGTACAGTACACTTTCTTATCCTCGGTTATGATAACTGCGCCTATATCGGAGTGATTTGTGAGAAAATCCTCCGCCTTTTCCCTGCCCATAACAAAAAGCGCCGTTGAGAGCGCGTCAGCCTTTGTGGCGGATTCGCACACCACCGTGACCGACTTTATCCCGTTATTTACGGGCGTTCCCGTTTTCGGGTCTATAATATGATGATACACCTTTCCGTCACGCTCAAAATTCCGCTCATAACTGCCCGATGTCACAACGGCGGCGTCGGACACCTCCATTGTCAAAATCGGCTCGCCGCTGTTATACGGGTCGGCAACGCCGACCCTCCATTTACCGCCCGACGGCTTTTCCCCCACGGCGTACACATTGCCGCCGAGGTTTATCATTGCCGAGTTTATGCCGTTTTCCTTTAATATTTCCCTCACCTTATCCGTGGCATAACCTTTGCCTATTCCGCCGAGGTCGATTTTTGCATTATTCAAAAGCGTTATTGTGCCGTTATTAAAAAATATGTTTCTGTAATCCACACTGCGCAAAACGTTTTTTATACTTTCGCCCGACGGCACATTATAATGCCTGTCGTAAAATCCCCACAAGTCCATCACCGGCGACACGGTAATATCAAACGCACCGTCCGTTTCACGGCTTACCTCTATCGCCGATTTGACAATCGCCTCCGTATCGTCCGAAGCATCCGCACCGCCGTTATTTACGGCGTAAACATCGCTTTTTTCATCACCGCGGTCAAACAGCTTTTCAAGCCGCCTTAACTCGGTTTCGGAGTCCGAAACCGCCTTTTCGCAATTATTGCCGTACACCTGCATATTCATAAC
>CAKSPN010000222.1 GCA_934481375.1 uncultured Clostridia bacterium | reverse complement strand
GCAGAATAGGTATTCCTCATTGTCCCAAATGCGGACGTGAGGTTAAAAAGCAAAGCATCGACCAGATTGTGGACAGAGCGCTTGAACTGGGCGAGGGAACTAAAATCCAAATTCTAGCGCCCGTTATAAGAGGGCAGAAGGGCGAGCACAAAAAAGTACTCGACAGCGCAAAGAAAAACGGATACGTGCGCGTTCGCGCAGACGGCGAAATGCGTGATTTAAGCGAGGATATTTCGCTTGAAAAGACAAAGAAACATTCCATAGAAATAGTAGTGGATCGTTTGATCATACGTGAAAACATAGCAAAAAGGCTTACCGATTCGATCGAAACGGCGCTTAAGCTTACGGGCGATGTGGTGATGATTGACGTTATCGGAAGCGATATGCTTACGTTCAGCCAGAGCTATTCCTGCGAAAACTGCGGAATAAGCCTGCACGAGCTTTCGCCCCGTATGTTTTCGTTCAATAATCCATACGGTGCGTGTCCGCATTGCGGCGGCTTGGGAAGCATATCAAAAATCGACCCGTCGCTTATAGTGCGTGACGAGGATAAAAGCCTGATCGAGGGCGCTCTTTATGCGAGCGGTTGGGCGGCTCCCGAAATAACGGACAGTATGGCGCATATGTATTACACTGCGCTTGCAGAGCATTACGGATTTGACATAAATACGCCGTGGAAAGATTTACCCGACGATATAAAGCATATCGTTATGTACGGCACGGGAAACGAAAAGATAAATATGCGCTATAACCGCTCATACGGTAAGGGTGTTTATGCGGCGCCGTTTGAGGGGGTTGCGGCAAATCTTGAAAGACGGTACAACGAAACAACGTCAATGTACTCCAAAAACGACCTTGAGCGCTATATCAACAATGTTACGTGCAGTCACTGCCACGGTGCAAGATTAAATGATGAGGTGCTTGCCGTAACGATAAACGATATGAATATTTACAATTTCACACGTATGCCGATACGTGAGGAAATGGAGTTTATAAACAATCTTAAGCTGACGGAGCGTGAAAAGGTTATTGTATCGCAGGTGGTAAAGGAAATAAAAGCACGTTTGCAGTTTCTGCTCGATGTCGGCTTGGATTATCTTTCGCTTTCACGTTCTTCGGGAACACTTTCGGGCGGCGAGGCGCAGAGAATACGTCTTGCAACGCAGATAGGCTCGGGACTTACGGGCGTTTTGTATATCCTTGACGAGCCGAGCATAGGACTTCATCAGCGTGATAATGACCGTCTTATAAAAACGCTCAAAAATCTGCGTGACCTCGGAAATACGGTAATAGTTGTCGAACACGATACCGACACTATGTATGCTGCGGATCACATAGTGGATATAGGTCCCGGAGCAGGTATAAACGGCGGTCGGCTTGTGGGCGAGGGAACAGCCGAGGATATTATAAATTCTCCCGACTCGGTAACAGGCAAATATCTGAGCGGCGAATTGCGTATACCCATACCCGAAACACGCAGGAAACCGACAGGCTGGATAGAGGTTGTCGGTGCAAAGGAAAACAATCTGAAAAATATAAACGTTAAGTTCCCGTTGGGTATTCTTACCTGTGTTACGGGAGTTTCGGGTTCGGGCAAATCGTCGCTTGTAAACGAAATTCTCTATAAACGCCTTGCGCATGATCTTAACCGTGCGCATACCCACGCAGGAGAGCATAAAACAATCAAGGGAATAGATAAACTTGATAAAATAATCAATATAGACCAAAGCCCGATAGGCAGAACGCCACGCTCCAATCCTGCGACATATACAAATCTGTTCAACGATATTCGTGAGGTCTTTGCGGCTACAAACGAATCTAAAATCAGAGGATATAATGCCGGCAGATTTAGTTTTAACGTTAAGGGCGGCAGATGCGAAGCTTGTGCGGGTGACGGAATTATTAAAATTGAAATGAATTTCCTCTCGGACGTTTTCGTGCCGTGCGAGGTCTGCAAGGGCAGACGCTATAACCGTGAAACGCTCGAAGTAAAATACAAGGGCAAGAATATATATGATGTTCTCGAAATGACCGTTGACGAGGCGGCGGGATTTTTTGAGAATTTGCCCCGACTTAAAAGAAAGCTCGAAACCTTGCAGGAGGTAGGATTGGGATATATTAAACTCGGTCAAAGCTCAACAACACTTTCGGGCGGTGAGGCACAGAGAGTAAAGCTTGCGACAGAGCTTTCAAAGCGTTCGACGGGAAGAACAATTTATATTCTCGACGAGCCGACAACCGGCTTGCATACCGCAGATGTTCACAAGCTCACAGCCGTGCTTGACAAGCTTGTTGATAACGGAAACACCGTTATCGTTATCGAGCATAATCTTGACGTTATAAAAACTGCGGATTATATAATCGACCTCGGACCGGAAGGAGGAAAAAACGGCGGCACGATAGTTGCCGAGGGTACGCCCGAGGAAATATCCAAGGTGGAAAAATCATATACGGGGAAATATATTAAAAAGATTTTACAATCCGAAAAAAAATCTTGACTTTTTGCAAAAATAGTGAGATAATATATAAAACGGCGATGATGAAGACAGTAATTTGCCGCAAAACCAATGAGAGAGGAAACATCGTGGCTGAAAGTGTTTCTTTGGCGGAGGCAGACGAACACCACTTCGGAGCAGAATACCGAAAAAGTCATTTTAGTAGGTATTACGTGAATCTGCGTTAACGATAAAAACAAGCGGCGGTACTTTACCGCAATCAGGATGGAACCGTGTATATTCTGCACTCCTGAGTAATTAACATTACTCGGAGTGCGTTTTTTATTTCGGGTAATGCGCTTAATAATTATTGAAAGGAAGTATTTACTATGGCAGAAATGAACGAATTGCAAACATTAAGACACTCGGCGTCACACGTTATGGCGCAGGCGGTCAAAAGACTTTTCCCGGAGGTAAAGCTTACCATAGGTC
>CAKSPN010000221.1 GCA_934481375.1 uncultured Clostridia bacterium | reverse complement strand
GCCCGAAAAACCTATCATATCCGCCAGGCGCATTCTGTTCTCATCATAAGCGTCCTCGCTTAACATAAGCAAATCCGAGCGTTCGCTCATCGGCTTTGCGCTATCCTTTACAACTGCAAAGCTGTGCCGTTTAAGCGTGTAAATACTGTACGGATTTTCGTCCGTATATGTATAACAGCTTATAATCGGACTTTCGCTTTCATCTTCTCTTATACCGTAAAATTCAATCTCGTAATATCCGTTTTTCTGCGGTGTATAGGTAAATCCCTTGTTTTTGAAGGTTCTAAGCGACATAACGTTGTCATACACGGGATTGTTATCAATATCATACACTATGCCTTTGATTTTCTTGAAGCCGTCAAGCTCCGTATCAGCGCTTGCGTATGTTACGGTATCGCCCAAAGTGTACCATGACGCAAAATCACTGCACACGATTTCAGCCTCTGTTGCCTCTGTAAGAATGCTTTCCTCTCTGAATTTGAGATTATCTATATACATTTTTCCGCTTGCGTTGTTTTCCGATGTGTTTTTTATTCCCACAACGAGCCTTGCAGTGTCAAAATCATACTGATTAAATATTTTCGATGTGAAATATGCCTTTACCGTCTGCCAGCCGTTTCCCGTAATCTGCGTTTGAGTTGCCTGCGGTATTCCGATAAAAGCGCCGTCCTTTTCGAGCGACAATGCCACAAACGGCACAATTCCCGACAAGTCACTGCTTGCTTTCACGTCAAATGTACAGCTGTACAAATATCCGTCCAAATCCTCTCTCGTAAATTTTGTATTATATGAAAATCCCGCAAACATTGACTGAACGGCATCGATATATGCGCTGTTTTCGCCGTCCGTTTTATCGCTGTACTCCGCTCCGAAAGCGTCCGAATTGCTCGAAGTTGACCAATCGTAAAATCCCCAGCCTTCGGGGTATTCGATTTTGTTCCACGACGGCTTGAAATTCTCAAATGAGGACTTTGCAAGATAATCATACATAACGTCCTCGTAAACGGAAATATCAGCCGACTGTCTTGAAATGCATACGGCGCCGTCTTTTTGAGATATAATATATCCTGCCGCACGGCATATATCCGATGCGGACTTTTCGCCGTCCTTTTGAGAAACGCTCGCCGATTCGGCTTTAACACTGCCGTTTTCGTATACTTTTCCGTCTTTAAATTCAAGCGCAAAAAGCGATTTTAACATCTCCTCCGAAAGGTACACGTGACCGTTATACACGAGCGGAACATATCCGTCAAAAAAGCTTGTTCTTACGCCGTTTTTAACATAATAATTCTTTTCGGGCACAAAAATAAACGTGTCCGCGTCCGCAGTGTGCGGATAGACGTAAAATGTCAGGCTTGCCGCCGGAATAAGATTTTTTCCGTTCTTTTCATAGAGATACGCCGTATATGTTCCCGGCTCCGTAAACGTATACGAAAGATTGCTTCCGTCAAGCTCCGCTATGCTTTTTCCGTCTCTTATAATTGAAACCGTTTTATCCGCCGAGGAATTTTCCGTTTGTGCGGTGAACACCGTGCTTTTTCCGCAAACCGCCTCGGAAACCGAAAGCGTACCGCTTGCGCTTGCCTTTAATGCTTCAAATTCGCTTGAGGCGACTTTTTCATAAGTCTTTTGAGGTGTGAGAAGTTCGTTCCACACAAACACATAATAGCAATCGCCCGTTTGGTACGTGTTTTTTGCAAAAACCTCGGCATAACCGCTGTCCGATGTGTTTTTCTTTACTGTGACGTTTTCCAAAACTCCGTCACGCATTTGCACAAGATAAATATAATTGTTTTTATCGGTCTTTGCAAAAGCCGTTACGTAATTGCCGCACTTCGACAGAACACTTTCCCCGTCGGAGGAAACAACGCTCCTTTTAACCGTAATGTCCTTTGCATAAACCGTACTGCCGCTCCCCGGATTAAGACGTACGGCGGAAAGCGGTTCACCGCTTACCGCCGCCGTTTCGTCCGCAATTACACTGCCGTAATCGGAGACAACTATTCTTGTCTCCGATTTTGCAGTGTCGTACATCATCTGCACGTCAAGCCACAGTCCCGACAGCACGTCTGCTCTTTTGCTGCCGCCTATGTATAATTCTGCGCCGTCTGCCGAGGGCTTTAAAGCCGCCTCGGCAAACACGCCCGTATCATTTCCCAATGTAAGCTTACATTCATCAGCAAGCTCATCAAACATTAAAGAGGTATGCACATAAGTTTTTCCGACAAACTCTGCGCCCTCGCCAAGCACATCAATGCTTGATGCGAGTGCGTTATTGTCCGTCTTATACGACGCCGCGTCATATGATTTTCCCAAAAATTCTGCGCTCAAATCGTTTGTTTTGGCATATGCGATATTTACTGTGCCCGTAAGCATAACCGCCGATACAAACGCCGCAATTACTCTCTTAAACATACATACCTCCGAATGATAATTATTTAAACTTTATTGCTCCGAACTGCTTCGGGTCTTTGTCTCCGCCTATACCGGAGCTCCATTCGTTATAGCATCTTCCGTTTCCGTCGTTGTTGTTCACAAGCAGCGAGAACCTTATAAATTCGCTTGCCTCGGAATACTGGAACGGGAACAGTTCGCTCATGGGAACGAATATCTTGTATATATTTCCGTGATCGGTTTTGTCTATACGAACATAATCGCCCTTAAGCTGGGTATTCGAGTTTGACCAACCCGAAACCATATTAAATCCTATATCGGGAGCCGAATGTTTGTAGATTATAGGCTCGCCTTTGAATATTCCCACCTGGAATTCGGCTCTCTGCGATGCAAGACCCGTACCCAGACAGTCAACAGCGAACTGAACGGAGTCATATTCCCACATTCCGTCACGGAAATCACAGTCGCCGTCGGTCGGAGTATAGATTGCGCTGTCGGTTGTATCAACAAGCAGATACAAGCCGTCCTTATCTACGTGAGC
>CAKSPN010000220.1 GCA_934481375.1 uncultured Clostridia bacterium | reverse complement strand
CAGCTACTTAAACCCCGGAATGACGGCATATGACGACCACATTATGTATCAGACCTATGACGTCACAAATCTTTTAAACGACAAAGGCAAAAACGCAATCGGCGTATATCTGGGACACGGCTGGTGGAACAGAGCATTAAGAAATTTCGGCAGCAGACTTCACATATATTCAAAGCTTTTAATTGAATATTCGGACGGAACAAGCGACGTTGTCGTTACCGACGACGCATGGAAATTCTACAGAAACGGTCCGATTTCGGACGATGATATTTTTAACGGATTTAAGTTTAACGGACAAGTTGAAGAAGCCATGAGCGGCTGGAACGAACCGAATTATGACGACAGCAACTGGGAAAGCGTTACGGTTTCCGCTCCGAATAAAATCGTTTCAAACGGTCAGACGCCCAATGTCATTGCACAAAATATTCCTTTAATAAAGAACACCATAACGCTTGACGCAATTTCTGTCACCGAGCCGGAGGACGGCGTTTATGTATACGATTTCGGGCAGAACATTGCCGGTGTTGCACGTATTACCGCCGCCGCACCTGCAGGCACAACGGTAAAGATGCGCCATGCCGAGATTTTAAACCTTGAAAATATGGCAAATGCAACGGGCGTACCCGGAACAATATACACGGGCAATCTCCCGAGAGCCGACGCAACGGACACTTATGTATTCCGTGGCGACGCAGACGGCGAAACCTTTGAGCCGTTCTTTACATATCACGGTTTTCGGTATCTTGAAATAACGGGTCTTGACGAGCCTATACCGCTTGAAAACGTAAAAGCACTGCTTATTATGAGCGACCTCGAGCAGACAAGCACATTCACGTCGTCAAACGAGCTTGTGAACAGACTTTATTTAAACTCGCTCTGGAGCGCACGTGATAACTTTTTAAGCGTACCTACCGACTGTCCGCAAAGAGGCGAACGTTTCGGCTGGACGGGCGACGCTCAGATATTTGCAAAAACAGGCTCATATATGATGGACGTCAACGCTTTCTATCAGAAATACTGTATGGATATGCGTGACACCTCCTACAACAATACCATAATTGCCGATGTTTCGCCTGCGTCTGTCGGCAACGGCTGGTGGGGTTCGGGCGACAGAACGGGCGCTACCAACGGCTGGGGCGATGCAATTGCTATTATCCCCTATCAGATATACAAGCAATACGGAAATACCCGTATTTTAGAAGAAAACTACGAAATAATCTGCAATTGGATGAATTATCTTGTATCGACAAGTACGGATTATATCCGTGACCAAAGCTGGACGGGCGACTGGATGAGCATTGAAAAAACTCCGATAGCGGTAACGGATACTGCTTTTTGCGCATACACCGCCTCAATTCTCGCCGAGATTGCCGAGGTATTGGGAAAAACGGACGACGTTACAAAATACACCGATATTTATAACAATTACAGAAACGCATGGCGTGAAAACTTCCTCGAAGATGACGGCTGTACCACAAAATGCGGAACGCAGACATCATATCTGCTCGGAATAAAATTCGGACTTTTCAACGAGGACGAAATTCCCGGAGCGGCTAAAAATCTCGCAAAGGACATTAAGTCACGCGATTATCACCTGACAACGGGATTTTTAGGCTTAAGCTACTTAAACCCCATTCTTTCCGACACGGGATATACGGACGTTGCATACAAGCTCCTTGAACAGACAAGCCGTCCGTCTTGGCTCTACAGCGTAAGCCACGGTGCAACAACCATATGGGAAAGCTGGAATGCAATGAGATTTTACGAGGACGGCTCATGCTCCGCAAATGCAGAATCCCACAATCACTTCTCGTACGGTGCGGTTTCCGAGTGGCTTTTCAGCGATGTTCTGGGTATTGAAAGAGATGATGAAACAAGCAATTCTTTCAAGCACTTTATATTAAAACCCGAGCCGGGCGGAACATTCACGAATGCGGAAGGCTCGTACAAGTCGATAAGGGGTAATATAGAAAGCAAATGGGTGCTTGACAGAGAAACAAATTCGCTTACTTACAGCGCTTCAGTTCCTGCCAACACAACGGCAACGCTCTATCTCCCCTGTGATGAAAACGCCGATGTTTATGAAAGCGGCAACCCTGCGGCAAATGCGGAGGGAGTAACATTTATAAAATATGAAAACGGCTGTGCTGTTTTCAGCCTGGAGAGCGGCTCATACTCGTTTACAACAGCTTACAATGCAGAAAATAACATGGTTACCTCTGTTAATCTCTCAAAGAACATAGATGTTGCGGCAACCTTTACCGTTGAGGGACAGGAATACACAACGGACACTGTTACCGATATTTCAACCGAGCCTATTACAATTAAAGCGGTATGCAACGAGGACGGTTACACGTTCAGTCATTTTGAAGATGACAAAAACAACGTTTATCCCAACGAAACCGCTTTTTCGGGCGACAACTCGCTGACTGCGGTATTTGCCTACAGCGGTACGGACGACGGTAACAGTAATAAGAAAACGCTGAATATTACCGGTGAGGACGGAATAAAAATCAAGGTAAACGGCGAAGAACACACTCTCCCGTTCACAGGCGAATACAACAAAGGAACATTCCTTAAAATCGAAGTGACAGAGGTTCCGTTTACCAAAGAATTTTTGGATATGTCCTCCATAAAAAGCAAAGGCAGCACCGTATATATCGCTCCGATGCAGGATATTTCAGCCGTTGTGAACTTAAGAGAAGAAAGAAACCGTGAGGGTTATGATATTTTCTTTGATTTTAACAACAGTCTTGAGGACTGGTGGGAGGAAAATGTAATATTAAAACATATTCCGGGTTATATGCGATACACTTCAAAATTATTGAACGGCGATACATACGACCCGAGAGCCTGGTATCGGTTTAAGGACAACGCATTGAGCGTAACCAAGGGACAGTACCTCAAAGCAAGCGATTACGACAGTCTTATTGTAGGGTTTATAG
>CAKSPN010000219.1 GCA_934481375.1 uncultured Clostridia bacterium | reverse complement strand
CCGAAATCCTCCGCATTTTTTTCAAAGCCTATAAGCTCTATCCAAACCGAGTTATGAAAATTTTTATTGCCGTCATTGAAATAATTGCCAAACTTTCCGTACATAATATTCTCCTCACACTATTGCATAATTTATTCTAAACTTTTCGCATATTTGTTTTGTCCGTTCAATATCCTCCGCTGTCGGCTTTTTGAAGTCGTACGGATATTCACGTCCGACAAGTCCGTACTTTGCGCCGGCAAGCTCATTATACTCCAAAAATTCTATTTTTTCAACATTCTCCGCACCGCTTACAAATCCGCACAGTGCCGTAAGATTTTCCTCATCGGTATTTATCCCGTGTATGAACGGCACACGAACGGTACACGGTACGCCCGATTTAAAAAGAATACGTGCGTTTTCCAGAATAAGCGCATTGTCCGCACCTGTATATTCTTTATGCTTTCGGGTGTCCATTATTTTCAGGTCGTAATATACGTAATCCGTATTTTCCAAAACCTCGCGCCATTTTTCCGATTCTCCGTACCCCGATGTTTCTATTACACGGTTCATCTTTGAGGTCTTTTTAAGCGCCTCAATCAGAAAATCAGCCTGCATAAGCACTTCTCCCCCCGAGAAAGTCAAACCTCCGCCGCTTGTTTCAAGAACCGGTTCGTATTTCAAAAGCCGTTTTGCGAGTTCGTCCGACTCCATCCAAGCGCCGCTCGTGCGTATAAGTCCCTTGGGACAGTTTATAATGCACTTTTTGCACAATATGCACCTGTCGGGCGACGGACAGACCTTTTCGCAGATGCCGCAGTGTACACATCCGTTGGGATTTTTTAATATCTGCACTTTGTGCTCCCAGCCCTCGGGATTGTGACACCACCGGCACCGCAGGGGACAGCCTTTGAAAAACACATTTACACGTATTCCTCCGCCGTCAAAAACCGCAAATTCCTCGATTGAGAAAATCAGTCCTTTCATATTCCGTACTCTACTCTCTTTATTATCTGATTTTGATAGCACTTGTCAAGCTCGACAAAATGTCCGCTCCACCCCCACACACGCACTATCAAATCCTGATATTTTTTGGGTTCTTTCTGCGCCGCAACAAGCTTTTCGTGATTTACCGCATTTATCTGCAGCTGATGTCCACCCTGATTTATATATGCACGCACAAGCTCCGCAACCTTTTTTACGCTGTCGGGCGTTTTAAATACCATATCGTGAAGTTCAAAGGTCATCGGGCCTCCATTTGATGTGCGCAGAAGATTTTTCGGAGCAAATCCCATAAGCACGGACAGCGGACCCGAATTTGTCATAAACAGCGACGGCGAGAAGTTTGCCGGCAGATACTCCCCTGCCGTGCGTCCGTCCGCAGTAGCTCCCAAATGCTCTGAATGCCATACGTAATACATAGCCGTTCCCGTGCCTGCACGGAATATTCCGCCGCGCTCGTTTTTAATCCCCTCCAGAGAGTCTGCAAATATTCCCAAAAGGCGGTTGCCTGTTTCGTTTGCGTTTTCGTCACGTCCCATTTTGTCAGCCTTGTTTCTTAAAATATATTTAAGCTCCGCATCATTTTCAAAATTTGTTTCCATTCCCGTCAGCAGACGTTCTTTTGTTATTACCCCTGTTTTGAAAATAAGGCTGTCTATTGCGGCTATCTGATCCGCTCCGCACGAAAGTCCCGTGCCGTGAAATCCGTAATTATTATACTTTGCTCCGCACGAAATATCACGTCCGTTTTCCATACAATGCGCCGTAAGTATCGACTCGAACGGCGCAGGCTCTATGTACAGATTCTTTACCGCCTCCGTCATTTCATGTGCTTTTTTGAAAATCTCCTCACGCACAAACGCAAAAAGTTCCTCCGTGTTTTCGCACTCGTTAAGATGATTTACCACCGCATTGCGCACAAGCTCCGCAATGGGCATACCGCCTATGTTCGGAATATCCATCGCTTCGTTCGGGATAATAAACTCCCAACAAGCGGCGATTGTGTAATTTCTTGCGTCCTCCGTTGCATAACCCCAATGCTCAAGGCACGGAATTACAACATCATCATTTGCGTACTGCGGAAAGCCGAGTCCTATTTTGGTAAGTTCCGTTCCTTTTTCGTACAATTCAATCGGCGTATTCTTGTTTACGCGCAGATTTATCTTCGGGTCTATCCGGCGTATCTCACGGCTTGCGGCGAGCGCCATTAACGTAAGCTCGTTCACACCGTCGCCGCCGTCGGGGAGCATACCGCCCAGAACTATGCTCTGCCCGTTATCGCCCCACGCAAGGCTGTAATACAAATCGGAATCGAGATTAAACGATAAAAAGAAATCTTCGATTATTTCAAGAGCCTCATCGTCCGTCATTCCCTTCTCTTTATCCGCCTTATAAAACGGATAAAGCCATTGGTCGAAACGTCCGACCGTATTATGATAGCACCACGACGCCCAAAGCGTAAAATGCAACAATCTGAAAAGCTGCAATGCCTCAAGCATTGTTTTTGCACCGTTTCTTATAACACGTGAAATCATTTCGCCGTGTTCTTCCTGCCCTGCTTCTTTTAAAGCCGCCGCATAGCGGTCGGCAAATTCTTCGGTAAAATCAATCGTTTCACGCACACATTCAACAAATTCTTTGTCCTGCTTTTTCCCGCTTTCAAGGCGTCTGCGGCGCCCCTCCAGTCCCTCCGACAAAACCGTGTACACGTCCCATGTAAGGTTTGTAACCTTGCCTTTTTCGTGGACATAATGCGTTTTCTTTATTTCGTCCATTTCACCCGGAGCGTAAATATCGGGAAATTCAACAATCGTACGCAGTCCGTGTATTTGGGTATACGGCAGTACAACAGGCGTTTCATGCTCCAGAAACAGCTTAAGGCGCAGAGTGTTTCTGCGCATATACGATAACTTTTTATCGTATATTTGGGGCAGTATATCATCAAGTTCCGCCCTTTTAAGTTCCCGCCTGTATTTGCGGTGTTTGCGGC
>CAKSPN010000218.1 GCA_934481375.1 uncultured Clostridia bacterium | reverse complement strand
GCGCAGAACAACTACAGCACAGCAACTTCTTCAAAAGCGGCTGAGATATGCAATCTTTGTCCGTGCTATTTTTCACGGCTTTTTAAGCGTGTTATGAAAAAGAGTTTTACCGAATATGTCACGTACATAAGAATTTGCGAAGCGCAAAAACTGCTTATTACAACCAAAGAAAGCATAACCGACATATCGCTTGATACCGGCTTTTCAACAACAAGCTATTTTATAGAATGTTTCAAAAAGCAAACTCAGCTTACCCCCAAGCAATTCCGTGACAAATTCGGCAATACAAATAATTGATAAAAACAAAGATTTGAGGCATACTAAACCGGAGTATACTTGTTTTTTATAGGGGGATAATTATGCCGAGAATTTTAGCTTTTGCAATCGGATTGTACTTTTTGGGACTTTGGACAGAAATGTATAAACGCATTTTTGATACAATGACAATAAGTCGGTTAAATAAAAATCTCCCTCTGTCGGACAAGCGTATTGTTGCGGTTTCTTCAAGGTATTTTTCACTGCGTCGTGCTTTTGCAAAAAAGGAAAGCTTTCTTCAGATGATGATTTTTCAATATAAGGGCTTATAATCCTTATATTGTGTAAAAGTGACATAAAAACACACCCTTTTTTTTAGGTATTTAATATTGATTTTTCACATAAAAAGTGTTATTATATATACGTATGCTTATGCTATATATTATTTTGGCATTTAGCGCTATAAATTTTTTTATAAAAGGAGAGATTTCTCGATGGCAAGAAAAATGAAAACCATGGATGGAAACAACGCCGCCGCATATGCGTCATACGCATTTACGGACGTTGCGGCAATCTATCCTATCACACCATCATCAACAATGGCAGAGGTCACGGATAAATGGGCTGCTGCCGGTCAGAAAAACATTTTCGGCAATACCGTAAAGGTTGTTGAAATGCAGTCGGAGGCAGGCGCTTCGGGTACTGTTCACGGTTCGCTCACAGCAGGTGCGCTTACCACTACCTACACGGCATCTCAGGGGCTTCTGCTTATGATTCCGAATATGTACAAGATTGCCGGCGAACAGCTTCCTTGCGTATTTAACGTATCCGCAAGATGTATAGCCGCTCATGCACTTTCCATCTTTGGTGATCACAGCGACGTTATGGCTTGCCGCCAGACAGGCTTTGCTATGCTCGCATCAACAAATCCGCAGGAGGCTATGGATCTCGGCGCCGTTGCTCATATGACAGCAATCAAAGCAAAAATCCCGTTCCTTCATTTCTTTGACGGTTTCAGAACTTCTCACGAGTATCAGAAGGTTGCTTGCTGGGATTATCAGGACCTTGCCGAAATGGTTGACTGGGACGCAATAAATGATTTCAGACGTAAGTCGTTAAATCCCGAACACCCCGCTCAGAGAGGTACTGCTCAGAACGGCGACGTATACTTCCAGGCAAGAGAAGCTTGTAACTCGGCTTACGATGCAGTTCCCGAAGTCTGTCAGGAGTATATGGACAAGGTTAACGCAAAAATCGGTTCAAATTATCAGTTATTCAACTATCACGGCGCTCCCGATGCAGATCAGATTATCGTTGCAATGGGCAGCGTATGCGATACTATCAAAGAAACCGTTGACTATATGAACGCTAACGGAAACAAAGTAGGTATGATTGCCGTAAGACTTTACAGACCGTTCAGCATTAAGCATTTTGTTGACGCTATTCCCTCAACAGTTAAGAAGATTACTGTTCTTGACAGAACAAAGGAACCGGGCGCTCTCGGCGAACCGCTTTATCTTGACGTTGTTGCGGCTTTGCAGAACGACGGCAGATTTAAGGACGTTCCCGTATATGCAGGACGTTACGGCCTTGCATCAAAGGACACGACTCCGGCATGTATTATCGCCGCTTTCAGAAATACCGAAAAGAAGCATTTCACAATCGGTATCAATGATGATGTTACACATCTTTCGCTTGATCTCAGCGAAAATCCCGACACCACACCTGCAGGTATTACAAGCTGTAAGTTCTGGGGTCTGGGTGCTGACGGTACTGTTGGCGCTAACAAGAACTCGGTTAAGATTATCGGCGACCACACAGATATGAACGTTCAGGCTTACTTTGACTATGACTCAAAGAAATCGGGCGGTCTCACCTGCTCGCACCTGCGTTTCGGTCATGCTCCGATAACATCGACATACCTTATCAATAAGGCTGACTTTGTTGCTTGTCATAAAGCTTCATACATAAGACAGTATGATATGGTAAGCGATATTAAACCCGGCGGCGTATTCCTTTTGAACTGCTCATGGACAGGCGAAGAGCTGGACAAGCACCTCCCCGGACAGGTTAAGAAATACATTGCCGACAACAACATTCAGTTCTATACAATAGACGGTGTAAAGATCGGTAAAGAAATCGGACTCGGAAACAGAATTAACACTGTATTGCAGTCGGCATTCTTCAAATTATCAAAAATTCTTCCCGAAGAGGACGCTATAAAGTATATGAAGGACGCCGCTACAGCTTCATACTCAAAGAAGGGCGAAGCTATCGTTAAGATGAACCACGACGCAATCGACGCCGGCGCACAGCAGGTAGTTAAAGTTGACGTTCCCGAAAGCTGGAAGAACTGCGAATACGAGGACATCTCGACAAAGCACGAGGGCGAAGGCGAATTAATCGATTACGTAAACAATATACTTGTTCCTATCAATGCATTTGCAGGCGCTAAGCTCCCTGTTTCGGCATTTACAAAATATCAGACAGGTGAAGTTCCGCTCGGAAGCGCCGCATTCGAAAAGAGAGGAATAGCTATAGACGTTCCCGTATGGAACAACGAAACATGTATACAGTGCGGTCAGTGTTCGTATGTATGTCCGCACGCTTGTATCCGTCCCGTAGTTCTTACAAAGGAAGAACTTGACAATGCTCCCGAGGGTATTAAATACGCTCCCGCAAAACAGCTTGACGGATTATATTACACAATGGCAATTTCTGTTCTTGACTGTACAGGCTGCGGCAGCTGTGCAAACA
>CAKSPN010000217.1 GCA_934481375.1 uncultured Clostridia bacterium | reverse complement strand
GTGATATGCGGCTTTAAATCCCATACCGAATTCAACGCCTTTTATCGCCTGTACACTCATTACCGCAAAGGCAATGTTTGCGTCAAGTTTTCTGTCGTAATGGACATAACTTCCCAAACCTGCCGGCAATCCAAACACGGCTGTTTCGACTATACCTCCGGCAGACTCGCCCTTTGCTTTTATATCGTCTATATACTCCATAGCCTTTTTTTCTGCCTCCGCCGAACCAAAGCCTACGGGCGAAGTATATGCTCTTTTATAAAATCCGTCATCAAGCACCGCCGAATTGTCCTCAACTTCACCTATTCTTACGACTCTGCTTTTAAATTCTATACCAAACGGTTTCAAAAGCTGTGATGCCAGTGCGCCGACAGCCACACGTGCGGCTGTTTCACGTGCGCTCGCACGTTCGAGAACGTTTCGCATATCACGGTGATTGTATTTCATTCCGCCCGTGAGGTCTGCATGCCCCGGACGCGGAAAGCTTACGCTCTTTTCATCAGACGCATTCTCCGCACCCATAATGCTCTCCCAGTTTTCCCCGTCGCGGTTTCGTATAATCATAGCCACGGGACTTCCCAAGGTGTATCCGCCCCGAACGCCCGACAGAATTTCCGCACTGTCGCTCTCTATCTTCATACGTCCGCCTCTGCCGTAGCCCTGCTGACGTCTTTTAAGCATTTCGTTAATTTCATTTATATCAATCTTCACGCCCGACGGCATTCCTTCTACAATTACCGTAAGGCATTTTCCGTGTGTTTCGCCTGCCGTAAAAAATCTTAACATATATATATTGCCCCTTAAAAAATCGTATTTATAACATTTTATCACTTTTAATGTTATTTTTCAAGCAAAATCGCATTTTTTATCATTTGCTTTCCTCCGAAAGCTTTATAAATTCCTCATAAGTCATAAGCCGGTTAATTACATCAAGCAGCATATTTGCGGATATTTTTGACGGTATACCAAGCTTTTTTGCCAATTCCTCACGTCTTTTTCCGCTGTCCGCACCTCCCGAAAGACCTGCGGCAAACATATCCGCTTTTGTCACGGCTTTTTCCGATTTCGGCGCTTCACTGCTCCCGTTTATCGTACAGCCTGCGTTTTTAAGAGCGGTGAGAATTGTTTTTTCATCAATTCCCTCAACACCCAAAAGTCCTTCTTTCCCCGGCACTCTCTTTCTTTTTTCTTTACCCTTTACATCGGGAATATATGCGTGAAGCACCGTTCCTTCCGTTATGCTCTGTTTAATGTAATTTCTTATTTTAAATCCCGCTCCGTCTGAGTCGGTCAGTATTACTATTCCCGTTTCACGTGCAAGAGTTTTTATGCTTTCAAGCAGTTTTTTGTTTTTAAACACCGTAAAACCGTTTGTTGTGAGTATCACAGAATCTATAAAACCCGAAAGCTTTATCTTGTCATACGTCCCCTCAACGATTATCGTTTCTTTTATACTATACATACACGACTTCCTTTCGGTTTTATATTATATAACAATTTATTAATTTTTTCAACCTTTATATCGTTGACAGCACGCATGTGATATGCTAAAATATAGAAAAACAGACATCGGAGGTACATATGATTAACATAGAAGAAATTTTAAGCAAAATGACGCTCAAAGAAAAAATCGGTCAGCTTACACAGATAAGCTTTTCTTCGGATAAGCTTGATGAGATTGCCGAAATGGCACGCAACGGCGAAATAGGCTCGCTCATTCTTGCGCAAAGCTCGCTTGCGGGACAGGACGAGTCCGAAAAAAGCGCCGCCGAGGTGATAGATTATCTGCAAAAAATCATTGTGGAGGACGGCAACGGAATACCGATAATAACAGGCCGTGACGTCATTCACGGCTATGACGTTATATACCCCGTTCCGCTTGCAATGGCTGCTACATATAATCCCGATCTTATAGAGGACGGCTACAGATACGTTGCAAAATCCGCCGCAAACGACGGCGTCCACTGGACATTCGCTCCGATGATCGATATGTCGCGTGACTCACGCTGGGGACGCATTATCGAAAGCCCCGGCGAGGACCCGTATCTTGGTGCGGCAATGGCAAAAGCCGTTGTCAAGGGTTTTCAGGGCGACGACTTAAAAGCCCCCGGAAATATTGCCGCCTGTGCCAAGCATTTTATCGGCTACGGAGCCTCCGAGGGCGGACGTGATTATCACCGTGCCGAAATTTCGGAATACACGTTAAGAAACCATTATCTTCCGGCTTTTAAAAGCGCAATCGATGCAGGCGTATGCACCGTTATGAGTTCGTTTAACGAAATAAGCGGACAAATGGTATCATCAAGCAGACAGCTTTTGACGGAACTTTTAAAAGATGAGCTTGGCTTTGACGGATTTGTCATAAGCGACTGGGGCGCTATACAATTCCTTACAGAACAGCGTGTTGCGGAGGACAGAAAAGACTGCGCAAAGCTTTGCATAAACGCCGGACTTGATATGGATATGGTCGACAACTGCTACCGTGATTATCTGGAGGAACTCGTTTCGGAAGGTGCGGTAAGCGAGGAGCAAATCAATAATTCCGTAAGACGTGTTTTGCGGATTAAAGAGCGCATAGGACTTTTTGACAACCCGTACACCGAAAAAGTTGAAATAAACAAAGCCGAATATATGAACAAAGCGCTTGAAATTGCGGAAGAATCAATGGTACTTTTAAAGAACGACAACAACACTCTCCCTCTCAAAAAGAACGGAAAGTATCAGATATTCGGTCCGCTTTATGATGAGCGCCGTGCCATTATCGGTTCATGGGCGCCCGATCTTAATCTTGATATTACCGAAACGATAAAAGAGGCATTTGAACGCTGTGTTCCCGAAGCGGAAGAATTTGCATGGGGCAATCTGCAAAGCCGTGATGCTCTGCTGTGGCGTACGCACTTTATGGACGCTACAATACTTGTTCTGGGCGACAGCGAAATAGTTACGGGCGAGGCTCACAGCCTTGCAAGGCTGGAGCTTAAACCCGAGCAGGAGGCTCTTGTCCGCGAGGCAAGAAAATGCAAAAAGCCGTTAATCGGCGTATTTG
>CAKSPN010000216.1 GCA_934481375.1 uncultured Clostridia bacterium | reverse complement strand
CTTTGCATAAGCACTGCCGACGGTGCAAAATGCGCCCTCTCGCCAAGCTTACTTACTATATATTCACGGTGTGCCTCCACTCCGTCACCTACAAAAATTATATCCAATAATTCGCCGCAGTTTTTAACACATTCCTCAATGCTCATTGCTTCGTCCGAACTAAGCTCTTTAAATCCGTCCTCGTCCCAAATGTATGAGGCGGTGTAAACCTGATTTCTACGTGCGTCCATAATAGGAACGATTATATGCTCGGCATACGGCAGATTATAAGCCAGTCCCGCAAGCGTGCTCACTCCCGCAACAGGCTTATTTACACTATGCGCAAGCGCCTTTACGGTTGCAACGCCTATCCTAAGTCCCGTAAATGACCCCGGACCGTTCGCCACCGCAAACAAATCTATATCCTGCACGGTAAGCTCAAGGTCGTTTAAGAGTTCTTCAATCATAACCATAATTTTTTGAGAATGTGTCTTTTTATGATTTAAAATACTCTCACCCAAAAGCTTGCCGTCCTCCATCACTGCAACAGTTGCCACATTAGATGAAGTATCCAAAGCTAAAACTTTCATTTGTTTTCCTCTATTGTTATCTTTCTGAAATCGTCTCCCATATCGTAATTTTTCGATATGCTAACGTTATACCGCTTATGCGGCAATATGTCATCTATAAGCTGCGGCCATTCGATAACCGCCACGCCGTCACCGTCAATGTATTCGTCATAGCCGATTTCGTACATTTCATCGGGATCGTCAATTCGGTACACATCAAAATGATACAGCGTAAGCCGTCCCGAATATTCATTCACAATCGTGAATGTGGGACTTGTTATAGGCTCGGTTATGTCAAGTCCTCTTGCAAGACCACGCACAAACGCCGTCTTTCCCACGCCCATTTCGCCGTACATACATACCACATCACCGCTTTTAAGCTTCTGCGAAAAATCATATGCGATTTTTTCCGTGTCCGAACACGAGTTTGATACATACTCCATAGCTTAAAACAACCCCGAAACAACGCCGTTTTCGTCAACGTCTATCTTCTCGGCAGCAGGCGCTTTCGGAAGTCCGGGCATAGTCATAATATCTCCTGCCTCGGCAACTATAAAGCCTGCGCCGTTCGATATACGCACAACGTTTATATTAACCGTAAATCCCTCCGGACGTCCCAAAAGCGTTGGATCGTCCGAAAGCGAATACTGCGTTTTTGCAATGCAGACAGGCTTTTTATCCAAACCCAATTCCTCAAGCTTTTTTATCTGTTTAAGCGCTTTTTTGGAATAGCAAACGCCGTTTCCGCCGTAAATTTTGGTGACAACCGCATTGATTTTATCTTGTATTGACATTTCCGTATCGTATGCCGGAATGTACTCTGCTTTTCCGCTTTCCGCAGCCGCTATAACCTTTTCGGCAAGCTCCGTTCCGCCCTCGCCGCCTTTTGCAAAGACTTCGCTCAAAGCACATTCGGCACCCCATTCACGGCACATATTTATAACGGTGTTAAGTTCCTCATCGGAGTCCGTGTCAAATCTGTTCACCGCAACAACAACGGGTGCACCGAAACTCTGCATATTTTCTATATGTTTTTTAAGATTGGATATTCCCTTTTTGAGCGCCTCAACATTCGGGACTTTTAGCTCGTCCTTTTTAACTCCGCCGTTGTATTTAAGCGCCCTTACGGTCGCAACTATAACCACAGCGTCGGGACGTATTCCGGCAAACCGGCATTTTATATCCATAAACTTCTCTGCGCCCAAATCTGCGCCGAAGCCTGCTTCAGTAATGGTGTATTCAGCCAGTTTCATTGCAAGCGTTGTTGCCTGAACACTGTTACAGCCATGTGCGATATTGGCAAACGGGCCGCCGTGAATAAGGCACGGAGTATGCTCCAGGGTCTGAACAAGATTTGGTTTTATTGCGTCCTTCATAAGAGCGGTCATTGCGCCCTCCGCATGAAGATCGGACGCCTTTACCGGCATACCGCTTGTATTGTAACCTATAATAATCTCGCCGAAACGTTTTTTCAAGTCCGAAATATCGGAGGCAAGGCACAGTATCGCCATAATTTCCGATGCAACGGTTATCATAAAACCGTCCTCACGGGGAACTCCGTTTATCTTTCCGCCCATTCCGACAACCGTCTTTCTGAGCGCTCTGTCGTTCATATCCATAACACGTTTCCAAACAATGTTTGTTGTATCGATATTAAGGCAGTTTCCCTGTTTTATATGATTATCAATCATAGCGGCAAGAAGATTGTTTGCAGCTGTGATTGCATGCATATCCCCCGTAAAGTGAAGATTAATATCCTCCATAGGCACTACCTGACTGTATCCGCCGCCTGCAGCGCCGCCTTTAATTCCCATAACGGGACCGAGCGACGGTTCACGCAAAGCCAGCACGCATTTTTTGCCCATTCTTGAAAGAGCATCGCCCAAGCCTATAGTTGTGGTCGTTTTTCCCTCGCCTGCCGGCGTTGGGTTTATTGCGGTAACAAGCACAAGCTTTCCGTTTTGTTTTTTGCCGAACCTGTCCCATACTTCTTTGCCGAGTTTTGCCTTGTATTTTCCGTAATACTCCAGCTCATTGTCGCCAATTCCGACAGACGCCGCAACATCACGTATGTGTTTCATTTCGGAGCGATGTGCAATTTCAATATCGGTAAGCATAATCTTCCCCCTTTGTCACTTATATAACCTCAAATAGAGCTGAGCATATGCCCAACTCTACCGTTTTATTATCTGCCTTGTTCGATGATTTTTGTCATTAGTTATTATTGAAATATCCTCTGTCCTCACGTACTTTTCTCAAAAGAAGATCAAGACGATGTTCAACATCATTAAGCACATCATCAACATACTGATCCGTGTCAGTCTTGATTTCCATTGCCTTCTGAGTTGCGTTGTTCACAAGATCCGTAGCCTGTTCGTAAGCTTTCTTTGTTATTTCATGCTCATCGATAAGCTGCATCTGTGTTTCCTCGGCATTCTTCTGAATGGTTTCTGCTCTGGACTCTGCCTCGGAGAGAATTCTCTGTCTTTCCTCCTTGACCCATTTAGCCTCCTTAAGC
>CAKSPN010000215.1 GCA_934481375.1 uncultured Clostridia bacterium | reverse complement strand
GTCGACAATATTTTGTCGACAGGCTCTGCCGCTAAACGGTTTTTTCATTTTATATAATTTCTATCGTCATACATTTGGGGGCATAGCAGTCCTTGCCTATATATATGTCAAACTCTCCCTTTTCGGGTTTAAATTCAGCCTTTCCGTTATAGAACGCAAGCTCGTCAAACCCAAGTTCAAAGCAAACCTGTTTTTTACCACCCGCTTTTATGTATTCCTTTGAAAATCCTTTCAGTTCACGCTGAGGTCTTAACATACTTGCGGTGCAGTCACGGATATAGCACTGTGCCGTTTCAAAACCGTCACGCTTGCCGACGTTTTCCACGGTTGCGTATATCCTAAATTTCTTGCCGTTTGCTATATCGTCATATGAGATTTTTTCATTCTCGCAGTAAATATCCTTGTATTCAAACTCCGTATAGCTGAGTCCGTATCCGAACGGATACATCGGCTCCGCAATCCTGTCGTTATACACTGCAAGTCTGCCGTCCTTATAGTACGACTCGCCGTAGCTGTTGCCGTTGGGGCAATTGTAATATATCGGTATCTGACCCGTACAGCGTGGGAACGACATAGGCAGTCTGCCCGACGGGTTCACATCTCCGTACAGTATGGAAACCATACTATCCGCCGTACATGTTCCCGAATGCCATGCGTACAGTATCGCATCAAAGCAATCGTCCGCTTCCTCGAGAGCAACGGGTCTGCCAAATCCCATAACGCCGATTACGGGCTTGCCGAGAGCGTGAAGCTTTCTTGCAAGAGCAAGCTGTTCCTCAGTGAGTTCAATGTGCGCAAGCGAATTTGCCTCGCCCGTTGTGCTCTCGCTTTCGCCCAAAAATACGATAACGGCGTCACATTCTTCACGCCTTATCTTTTTAAGGCAATCGTCCCACAGATATTCGCTTGACGGGAACAATACGTTTGCTCCGCTCTCCTTTAAAACCTCGGCAGGAGATTTTACAAGGCTAATATCAAAATCCAGCGTCCAGCTGCCCAAAAACGCACGCTTTTCATAAAGCATGGGACCTGTTGCAAACACTTTTGTTTCCTTTTTAAGCGGAAGTATGTTATTTTTATTTTTCAAAAGCACCATTGCCTCGTCCGAGCTTGCCTTTGCCGTTTTTCTGTGTTCTTCGGCGCTGTATTCAATTCCCGTGCAGTACGGATTGTCCATTATTCCGAACAGCAGTTTTATGTATATTACACGCTCCGCCGCTTTGTTTACCGTTTCCTCCGAAACCGAGCCGTCTTTAACAAGTTCTTCAAGATTGTTTATGTAACATCTGCTCACCATATCCATATCGAGTCCGGCATTTGCGGCAAGCATTGACGCCTCACGCTCATCTTTTGCGACGCACTGCGCTATGAGCCTTTCTATCGTTGCCCAGTCGCTTATAACGTACCCGTCAAAGCCAAGTTCCTCTTTCAGCAGTTCGGTAAGCAGATACCTGCTTGATGCTGTCGCATCGCCGCCGATTGCATTAAATGAATTCATAACCGTTGCAACGCCTGCTTCAATCGCCGCCTTAAATGTTTTTAAATATATGTTTCGGAGAGTATAGTCCGAAATTTCCGCAAGGTTATAGTCACGTCCGCCCTCTACTGCGCCATAGCCTATATAATGCTTTGCACAGGCGGCAAGGCTGTCGGGTGCGGAATAATCCTCGCCCTGAAACCCCTCTGTGACAGCCGCCGCCATTTTTCCGCCAAGATGCGGATCTTCGCCTATTCCCTCGATGCATCTTCCCCATCTCGGGTCACGTGAAATATCAATCATCGGTGAAAACGCCCAATGTACCCCGTCATTTGCCGCCTCTTTTGCGACACAGCGGTACGCTTTCTTTGCCAATTCGGGATTAAATGTCGCCGTTTGTGCAAGCGGTATCGGCATCACCGTTCGGTGTCCGTGGATAACGTCACGTCCGAAAATAATCGGTATTTTTGCTTCGCTCTCCTCTACCGCCGTGCGCTGAATATCGTTTATAAAATCCACATACCCACGATACTGCTCGTCATTCCCTGCGGTTGCCGAGCAAGCGAGAATTACCGAGCCGATTTCCCCACGGCGGATTTTTTCTCTTAACTCATCGGCGTTTTTTCTGCCTAAAGGCTCTTGATTAAGCTGACCTATTTTTTGTTTGAGCGTAAGCGATTTTACAATTTCGTGTGCCCTGTGTTTATAAACGGTCTTTATAATAATTCTGCCGTCGGACAAATCCCTGACGGTATAATCACCGCCCTTTGCTCCGCCGACGGCAAGCGTTGCCATACCTGCACGTTTTCCCGCTTCTATGCCTGCGTCCGCATCTTCGACTATCATACAGTTTTGCGGAGCAATATTAAGCATTTGCGCCGCTTTTAAAAACACCTCGGGGTCGGGTTTTGAATTTCTTATATTGTTCCCGTCCGAAACGGCGTCGAAATAATTGTCAAGTCCGATTTGCTTTAATATTATCGGAGTGTTTTTGCTTGACGAGCCTATGGCAATCTTTATTCCGCTGTCTTTTAATCTTTTTAAATTATCCGCCACGCCCGTCAGTATATCATCGGGAGTAAGCGCTTTTATGTATTCCTTGTAGTATTCGTTTTTCAGAGCCGCCATTTTTTCTTTTTCGGCGTCCGTATACGTTTTTTTTGCACGCTCGAGAACTATGTTAAGGCTCTCCATGCGGCTTACCCCACGAAGGCGGTTGTTTATTACTCTGTCAAAGTATATCCCCTCCGCATCAGCCATCTTCTTCCACGCACGGTAATGGCACTCGTCGGTGCAGACTATTACTCCGTCCAAATCAAAAATAACCGCTGTAATTTTATTTTCCATATTTCAACCTCACATCAATTCTTTCATCGGCTTGTCACGGTTTACCGAAACCGTTTTGCCGTTAAATATTACCTTAATATCGTTTTCGCTGTCCGTTGTCAGAGTATATTCCCCGTCTTTCATAAGCACATCAAGCTTTGCTCCGTGATATACAAAGCTAAACTCAACCTTATCCCACCAGGGCATCATATGCGGATTTATTTCTATATGCTTTTCACGGCACACAATTCCCGCAATACCTCTGAAC
>CAKSPN010000214.1 GCA_934481375.1 uncultured Clostridia bacterium | reverse complement strand
CAGTTATAGTGTGCGAATGTGTCGCAAACGAAGTGCCGTTAATAGCGATTTTGAAATGCGACAATAAAATAGGGTATACGCACCAGGTGACGAAAGAGGAGGGGCATATAAAAAATCTGCTGATAAATCATTATGCCATTCTTCCCACCACAACGCAGAAAATAAGCGAATGTGCGTTTATAAACACAAACGACCTTACAATCAAATATTGCGGAAAACGGCGCACCATAGACGGCGAAAAGACTGACCTTATTGCGGACGTTCTGCTTGAATGTGTGTTTGATATTTCGCCCCGTGAGAGCATAAACGCAGTTAATAAGATTGCGAAAAAGGTAACGGAGGATAACGGTGGCGACAGCGTGGAAACAACGGCAAAGCTTAAAAAATTCGTTACGGAAAGCTCGCTTGAGGAGGAATTTATAGAACCCGAAAAGATAGCGGCAGCTGTGTTTGACGGACGTCCCGTTATGCGTGACGAATTTATGGAAAAGCTCGGCGAGGCGGACGTACCCGAAAAAGTCGAGGTCAATAATTACATAACAAAAAAGATGAGCTCAAACGTTAAGCTCGGCACGGACATAGGCGTTGAGGTTTCGTTCCCGGCGGAATATTACCGTGATAACGAGCATATAGAAATAATAAACAACGAGGACGGTACTATCTCGATAAAGATAAATAACATAGGCGAAATTATAAACAAATAAAAAAGCCGCCAATCGGCGGATTTAAATTTGGTGGGGGGAACGGTAGATATAAAAGCTTTCGGAGTATAATATGTATAATTGCTTTTGGGACCCGTCCCCCCAACGCCAAAAGGGGTAAATAACACCGTTCAAAAGAACGGGTTATTGCAAACTTCAGCCTCTTTCATAACCTTGCCCAAATCGGCGAAGCGGAGAGGCGCTCCGATATGTATGTAAAAATATGGTCGCATTAAAAAAGTGTGCCGCCATTCCTGACAGCACACTAAAAATGCTTGCCCGGAATGTTGTCACACAATCTAAAATCATTTAAGGATCCATATTATACATACAGTCGGTAATGAAGTTTGAGCATGCATTTTTGCTAAATTAAAAAACCAACCTTATACGTAATATGGATTTTTTTTATTACTTTTTCTTTTTCAGATCATGTGACAATATCTATTGTAACATATTTTTATAAATTTTTCAATAGGTTTTTTGCGCAAATTTAAAAAATGCGCCAATCCGGAGACTGACGCATAAAAAATGCACGCTCCGTATTGTCGCCAAACATAATTGACTGTATATTTGCAGTATGACAAAATAAGCCAAATGGAGCGTTTGCATTTTTTTACAAACGCATTTGCTTATTTTGTTACATTTTTTTATAAATATACATTATTTAATTATGTTTGGCTAACATAGTATACCACATAATTTCAATTTTGTAAATACCTTTTCGGTGCAAAAATTAAAAAATGCGCCAATCCGAAGACAGGCGCATAAAAAACGCATGCTCCGTATTGTCGCCAAACAAAGTAAATATAATCCACTGTAATTTCGAGTAGAATATATATTGGAGCTTGTGCATTTTTATACAACGTATAAAAATACACTACCCAAAATTACATAACATATTCACTTTGTTTGGCTATCATAGTATACCACATAATTTCAATTTTGTAAATACCTTTTCGGTGCAAAAATTAAAAAATGCGCCAATCCGAAGACCGACGCATAAAAAATGCACGTTCTTGATTGTCGCCAAACAAACTTAATATATTCATATAAATCGAATACATACAGATAGAACCGTGCATTTTTGTACAGAGTACAAAAATATGTATCCGATTTTTTTTTATTAAATTTGTTTGGCTACACCAGTATACCACATAATTGCAGTTTTGTAAATACCCTTTTGCGCAAAATTAAAAAAAATCTTGACACCGCTCTGCTTTTGCGGTATAATATATATAAAGAAAAGGCAAGCTCTTAAACGGTTATGCCAAAGGGTTTAAATTTTTAAAAATAACCCCTATTGGAAGGCTGGGGTTATTTTTTTACGGATATAATTAATACAGTAAGAGTAATTAAATACATCATTATGTACACATATTCCATAAGCGATCACCTCCTTCTGCAGAGATGATGGCATAACCGCTCAGCTTTTACACTGTTTAAAGACCTTGCCTTTGTCGGTTTTAACCGACTTTTACATTATATACTATTTTTCGCACTTTTGCAAGTGCTTTTTATTTTTATTGACAATACTTTACCGCCATGGTATAATATATGTAAGGGAAGACCTTAAACGGTTATGCCAATAGTTAAAAGTTATATGAAAATAATGTCAACTAATGGTAAGGGCTGGCGTTATTTTTTTACGGTTATTGCTAAAAGCAAAAAAATTACGGCGGAAACGCCGTAATTTTTTTTAATCAAATTCACGCCAAAAATCTTTTACCGCTTTTTCGTAAGCTTTGCGGTCGGTGAGATAGCTCATTGCATGCTCCGCACCGGGAACAATCAGCAATCGCTTGGGCGAGGCGCATGCAAGATAGTTTTCGTAAGTCATTTCAACGGGTACAAAATGGTCGCTCGAGCCGTGAACAAACAGCACGGGTATATCCGTTCTCCGCAGTGCCGACGGCGCCGAGTGCTCATCAAGGTGCATATTTATTCTCTTTCTGCACATAATGTCCGCAAATACGCTGTTTACGCCGAACGGCATATGAAGATTTTTGTTTGCGATGTATTTCCATATTGCTTTCGGCGAGGTAAATCCGCAGTCCGCCATTATTCCGTGAACGCTTTTCGGGAGCGGCAAATCCGCCGCCATAAGTATCGTACCTGCTCCCATGGATATACCTGCAAGATATATAGGAAGATTTTTGCCGCATCGGCATACCGCCCAGTTCGACCATTCAACACAGTCAAACCGTTCCGCAAGTCCGAAACTCATATACTCTCCGCCGCTGTCGTTCTGTCCGCGCTGTTCAACATAAAGCACGCTGCATTTGTTCTTGTGCCAGAAATCGGAAATCAGTCCGAAATCGCCGTCCCAGGACGAACGCCAGCCGTGAAAAGCAATAATAACGCGCTCCGCATCTTCGCACGGGAAAAAGTGTCCCTTA
>CAKSPN010000213.1 GCA_934481375.1 uncultured Clostridia bacterium | reverse complement strand
CTGTACATAAGCGCTTTAATGCCGATTACAAGGCTTTCGATAAAGCCGATACACCCTCTTATTATCGGCAGACGGCATATCTTGTTTTTCTTTGTTGTGCCGTTATCCTCTATCTTTTTCTCTATTTCGCCGTCGGGCTTTCTCACTGCGACAACCGTTTTGTGAGGGCCTCGCATCATTACGCCCTCCATTACCGCCTGACCGCCTATTGATGTTATATGAATTTGTTTTTCTTCCATTTCTCCGTTCCTTTCCGTCAACAGCATCTTAAGCAGGTACAACAGCCGAGCGGACACAGGCAAAGTCCCGGTCCGGCAACGGTGGTTGTTCTGTAAGATGTGTTTCTGTTTGTAATGCTGTCAAGCGCCGCACGATATTCGCTGTTGTTCGGGTTCATCGCACAAGCTTGCTTTAAATTGGTCACCGCCTGGTCATACCACCCTCTGCGCAGACAGATAACTCCGTTTAAATAATACCACTCGTCCGTCTTTGGCAAAGAATTGAGCATAACGAGCGCGTCCATAAGTCTGTTTTGCGAAACAAGGCTCCGCACCGCCGAAAAGCTCGGCTCGGAGGAGGAGGAATAATATCCTCCTCCCGAAGTACCTGCGGTTTTTGCGGCGTTTTTATTATTTGTAAGCATATCATACGCCTTGTTTATATTCTTCATTTTTTCCGCCGCCAAATCGGCAAGCGGATTATTAACATACCTGTCGGGGTGGTATTTTTTCACCAATTCACGATACGCCTTTTTAATCGTTTCTTCATCGGCATCGTGGCTCACGCCCAAAACTTCATATGGATCCATCATTTTCTCCGTTCGTTTTATTTGTACCCAGTATCGAATACTGCTTTGCCTTAAGTCCCGTGTAAATTATATGCTCCAAAAGGCTTTTGTTTTTATATATTTTTAACAGTTCAAAGCTTGACGCAATGTTTTCAAGCGTAAAAGTAAGCGATACGTCAAGCTGTTCTGCCATGTCACGGCGGTACTTTTCAAAATCCGTATACCCTGCGGCAAGAAACGGATTGTACGAACCGCTCTTTTTGTCCTTTTCCATATCGTTATAAGCGTCCGCAACATATATCCATCTTCCCGTATTATAGCCGAGCCATGCAAGCACACGCCGTGTTTTTTCGTCTTTTATAAAATCGGGTGTGAAAATGCATTCGAGTATCTTTGCAAAGCAGTCCGCACATCTGTCAATTTCGGCACAGTTTGCTCTCTCAAGTGCGCCGAGTTCTTCAAGCTGTTTTGTAATCTCATCATACTGCCTTTTATATCTGCCTTTTGAGCGTTTAACGCCTTTTAAAAACAATACCGATTTGACAGCCGCTTTTATGCTTTTATCGTCATTCACATCGTCACGCAGCTTTAAATATGTCAATATTGTGCCAATACACGCCGCATACTCCAAAGCCTCATTGCTTACAACATATTTTCGCCTTTCCTGTATGTGCGCCATACATCTGAACTCTTTTAACTCATCTTTTTCATCTGCCAGCGCCGAAAGAACAAGTGCGAGAAACGTTATGTCATAGCTAAGTCCCAGGCGTGCCGTCTGCGATGCGTATTTGCCCGTAGCCTTGCACAGACCGCAGTAATATGCGGTAAAAAGAGCGTAATCCTCTTTGCTCACTTCTTCACGGACTACCGTAACATAACCGAACATAAGCTTGTTTCTCTCCTCACATAATTATATATTATATATCCAATCGCAAAAAAATTCAACCGTAATCGGTAAAATTAATTATTTATTAATATTTAAACACAAAAACGGCGCAAAAACCATAGTATATACGGGGTGAAATGCTATGGAGGTTATTTTCTGGTCGGTAATATCTATTTTTTTTGTACTCGGAATAACATATACGGTAAAAGAGCTGATACGCTCAAACCTTTCAAAAAAACCGGGGATTGTATTTTATGAATACCGCAGTGAAAATGATGCCGAATACGATTTGCGGTGCATAAGAATGAATTATCCCGACTGCAAAATATGCGTTATAAACAACGGCGAACAATCGGATATTCTCGATAAACTGATTGAAAGCACAAAAAATACGGAGCTGTTTAATTAAACAGCTCCGTATTTTTTAATCTTTTAATATTTCCTTTACGGACGCCGCAAGACCTGCTATTCCCTGAATATTTGAGGGGACAATAATTTTGGTTGCTTTGCCGTCCGCCGCTTTTTCAAAGCTTTCGAGCGATTTTATCGCAATATATGCATCCGACGGGTTTGACTCGTTTATACGCTTAATACCCTCCGCAACCGCAGTCTGCACCGTAAGGATTGCCTCGGCGTTACCCTCTGCCTCTTTTATTGCGGCTTCTTTTTTGGCTTCAGCACGCAGAATTGCACTTTCCTTTTCTCCCTCGGCTGTGAGAATAGCGCTCTTTTTCTCACCCTCCGCACGGAGTATGCTTTCTCGTCTTTCACGTTCCGCCTTCATCTGACGTTCCATTGCGTCCTGGATTTCTTTCGGCGGCATAATGTTTTTAAGCTCTACTCTGTTTATCTTTATGCCCCACGGATCTGTCGCCTCGTCAAGTATTGAGCGCATTTTTGTATTTACCGTGTCACGTGATGTAAGAGTTTCATCAAGTTCAAGATCGCCTATGATATTTCTGAGCGTTGTTGCCGTAAGGTTTTCTATCGCCATCATCGGACGCTCAACGCCGTATGTGTAAAGCTTGGAATCCGTTATCTGATAATACACCACCGTGTCTATCTGCATTGTAACGTTATCCTTTGTGATTACCGGCTGCGGCGGAAAATCCACCACGTGTTCCTTTAAGTTTACCTTGCTCGCAATCCTGTCGATAAACGGGATTTTTATGTGCAGTCCCACGCCCCATGTTGCATTGTACGCACCCAGTCTTTCAACAATATATGCGTGCGCCTGCGGTACTATTTTTATGTTTGCAATCAAAATTGCAAATATTATCAGTATTAATATTATTATAATCATTGTTCTTTCTCCTTTACAATCAGCTTAACTCCCTCAATGCGTTCAACAACTGCGGCAGTGCCTTTTTCAAGCTTTTCTCCGTTACTGCTCCTCACCGTCCATACCATACCGTTTATTTTGCCC
>CAKSPN010000212.1 GCA_934481375.1 uncultured Clostridia bacterium | reverse complement strand
ATTAAATATTGCGACCGCACTTCGGCTCAAACCCGAAATGTACGAGTACGCTATATACAGACCGCCGAAAACAAACGAACCGAGTATGCCGACATTCGGCTTCCACAATGCAAATATTACCAATGCGATTGCGAGCCAGCCTCTGTCGCCGAAACCGCCGTTTGTCCATGAGCCGCCGGTATAATCCATTATAAAATACAATCCGCCGAGTCCGGCGATTGCACCGCCGATTACGGTTGCGAGATATTTATATTTCGTTACGTTTATTCCCGCCGCATCTGCCGTTGCGGGATTTTCGCCAACAGCGCGGAGATGAAGTCCCGCTCTTGTGCGCTTTAAAAACCACGCCGCTATGAAAGCAACAATAATTGCCACATACGTAAGAAATCCGTATGAGAAAAATATTGTTCCGACCGCACCGAGATTATCTGCAAACGGGAGCGTTGTTTTGAAATAATCCGCCGTTGTTTTAACGGAAAGATTTCCGCCCTCGCCCAAAATCTTTGTAAGCGAGCCGCCGAAAAAGTCTCCGAAACCCACACCGAACGTTGTCAGCGCAAGACCCGTTACATTCTGATTTGCTCTTAATGTAATTGTGAGAAAGCTGTATATAAGCGCCGCCAAAGCCGAGCCGACAAGCGCCGCCAAAAGCGGAATTACTATGCACCAGAACGCCGCCGGCGTCTGCACGGATTTTTCGTAAATATATGCGCCTATTACGCCCGAAATACCTCCCATATACATTATACCCGGAATACCGAGGTTAAGATTACCCGATTTTTCGGTTATTATTTCGCCCGTTGAGCCGAAAAGGAGCGGAATACCCTGAACAATGGATTTATTTATAATCGTTGCAAACATATTTTACTCCCCTTCCTTTTTAATACCGTTTTTTGAGCGGAAATTTATTTTATAATTAACAAAAAACTCACTGCCTATGATAAAGAACAATATTATGCCCGTAAGTATGCTCGATACGCTTTCATTAAGCTGGAACACGGTTGCAATCTCGCTTGCGCCCCTTTCGAGGAACACTATTAAAAACGAGGTAAGCGACATAAATATCGGATTGAATTTTGCCAGCCACGAAACCATAATTGCCGTAAATCCCATACCGCCGACAGTATTTGTCGTTATGGTGTGGTCTGTTCCGGCAACGAGAAGAAGTCCCGCAATACCGCACACCGCACCGGAAAGCGCCATTGTTCTTATTATTACCTTTTTAACGTTTATACCTATGTATTTAGCCGTATTTTCACTCTCGCCGACAACGGAAATTTCATATCCGTGCTTGCTGTAGCGGAGATATATGTACATAAGCACCGTGATAACAGCAACTATTATAACGTTTAAAAGATATTTCTGACCGAGGATTGACGGGAGCCAGCCGCCTTGCGTCGCACGGTTTATAACTCCGACCGTGTTTGAGTCCTTCGGGTTTTCCCAGAACACTATGCAGAACGAAACCAACTGCATCGCAACGTAATTCATCATAAGCGTGAACAGCGTTTCGTTTGTATTGAAGTTTGCCTTGAATATCGCCGGGATAACCGCCCACAGCATACCTGCAATAACGCTTGCCGCAAACATAATCGGCAAAAGCACGAATATCGGGATTGAGTTTCCGAAGTATATCATACACGCCGCAGCGGCAAGACCGCCGATAAGCGTCTGTCCCTCCGCACCGATGTTCCAGAATTTCATTTTGAATGCCGGTGTTACCGCAAGCGAAATACACAAAAGCATTGCAAGGCGCTGAAGCGTATTCCATATCTTTCTTGCCGAGCCGAACGTTCCCTCAAACATTGAGCCGTAAACCTGCAGCGGATTATAACCCGTCAAAAGCACTATTACAAATGCGCACAATATGAGCGCCAGAACTATCGCCGCCGCACGTATTCCCCACGATTTATACCATACCATATCAGCACGCCTTGAGATATGCACTCTCGGCTCATGCGTATGTTTATCACTGTTTTTCATCTTGATCCCCCTTCTGAAGTCTGGTCATTCTGAGTCCCACTTCCTCTTTTGTTGCCGTGCGTGCGTCAAGTATACCGTTGATTTTACCGCCGCACAATACCATAACTCTGTCGCACAGTTCAAGCAGAACGTCCAAATCCTCGCCGACAAGTATAACCGCAACGCCTCTCTTTTTCTGCTCGTTCAAAAGATTGTATATTGTATATGAAGAATTGATGTCAAGACCTCTTACGGGATATGCCGCCATAAGCACTGTCGGTGCGGAAGCTATTTCTCTGCCGACAAGAACTTTCTGAACATTACCGCCCGAAAGCTTACGCACGGGAGTATGCTTATTATATCCTCTGCAAGAGTTTTGGGAGCCTTGCGCTCCAAAAACATTGATTTTCCTTTTCTGTAGCTTCGAAGCATCATATTATCGACTATATCCATATTGCCGACAAGTCCCATGCCGAGTCTGTCCTCCGGCACGAACGAAAGCCTTACTCCCATATCACGGATTTGCATCGGGGTTTTATCACGCAGATTTTCAACCTCACCCGTTTTGGGGTTCATATATAAAATCTGTCCGTCGTCAAGATGCTGTAAGCCTGCGATTGCCTCCAAAAGCTCACGCTGACCGCTTCCGGCAATACCTGCGATACCAAGTATTTCTCCGGCACGTGCTGTAAACGAAATATCCTTAAGCACATTCACGCCCTCACGGTTTATGCAGTCAATATGCTCCACCTTAAGACGATCCACCGGGTTTTCCGGCTCGCTGCGGTCGATATTGAGCGAAATCTTTTTGCCGACCATCATTTCGGTAAGCGCATTTTCGGACGTTTCCGATGTATTTACCGTGCCTATGTATTCACCCTTGCGCAAAACGGAAACTCTGTCCGAAATTTCAAGAACTTCGTTAAGCTTATGCGTTATTATTATAATCGCTTTGCCGTCCTTTTTCATATTACGCAAAACGTTAAAGAGCTTTTGCGTTTCCTGCGGTGTAAGAACTGCGGTAGGCTCGTCCAGGATAAGTATGTCCGCACCTCTGTAGAGAACACGTATTATCTCAACCGTCTGCTTTTCCGAAACGGACATCTCATAAATTTTCTTATTCGGGTCGATTACGAAATCATACTTG
>CAKSPN010000211.1 GCA_934481375.1 uncultured Clostridia bacterium | reverse complement strand
GGTCTATTCCTCTGTAATACACCTGTGTGTTTTCAACCTTGTTCATCTGCTCGGTATCACGTATACCGCCCCAGATAACCGCGCCGCCCGTTTCGTTCTTTGTTTTGTTTTTGAGCGCCGTTGTAAGATTTCCGCCGAGGAATGTGCCTTTATATATTTTATCGTACATATCAATTACGGGAACATCGCCCTCGACAAGGTTATCTATTATCCATTGATTATATGTACCCGTTCTTCCCTCACTGCGTCCGATTTCTTTTACCACTTCGTCAAAATCGGGGCGGTACGGGCAATACGTTGCCGTTACGGCACGTCCGATAAGCTTTCTGCCGTCATTATGGAGCGTGTGCAGTCTGCCCTCGAACTGGCTCTCGTATCCTTTTACGAATATCGGCTTCCACACTTCTTCAAGCGTGAGTTTCTGCAATGCCTTTAAATATTTGTCGTCTACCTTGGGACGTCCATCCTCAAATCTTTCGCCTTTCCACTGCGGTGTAAGTTTTATTATTTCTTCTCTGTCATTAAAATGCATATATATCACCTTTCCTATTATTGCGGTCGATACCTCTATATTTTAAAGATGCATACCGCCGTCCACTATTATTTCCGAGCCCGTTATGTATCTGCCCTCATCACTGCATAACAGCAGTACCGCCGCAGAAACGTCTTCGGGAGTACCGACATAGCCTGCCGGTATGCTTGCAATTACCTTTTTGTTAAATGCCTCATCGCTTAGAGCCTCGGCATTTCTCGGCGTATTTATCGCTCCGGGTGCAACATTGTTCACCGCTACTCCGAACGGAGCAAGATACGGCGCAATGTTTTCCGCAAGCTTTTTCTGCGCCGCCTTTGTAACGCCGTACACGGAAAGTTCGGGGTGATTGTTATACTGATTTACACTGCCGATTGTAACAATTCTTCCCCACTTTTGTGCCTGCATATACGGCGCATATTTTTTTATCATATAATATGTGCTTTTCAGATTGCAGTCAAGCTGCATATCAAATTCATCATCGGTATATCCGTCCCATTTGCGCTTATACTGCACCGACGCATTGAGAACAAGAATATCAACTCCGCCCGTTTTTTCATACAGAGCATTTATCCCGTCCTTATCCGCAAGGTTTGCCCTCACGGGGATTGAGTTCGGTATCTTTTCGCTTGCCGCTTTGCATTTTTCGTCACTTGAAGCGCCGTTAATGTAAACGACAGCGCCCTGCTTTGCCAAAAGTTTTGCCGCCTCAAAGCCTATCCCCTGCGTGGAGCCTGTAACAAGCGCTCTTTTTCCCGTTAAATCAAACATTTGTCCTTTACCTCATATTCTTTGTCAAAATCCATTATAAACCTGTTTTGCACATCAAACTTTTTCGGATCCTCGGTATTGCTCTCAAACATTCCGTAATGATTGGGTACCGCCGTGGTCGGGTTTATCTCGTTTGCAAGCTTTACGGCGTCGTTTACGTCCATATTTCCGAGTTTTCCGTTTATGCACACAAAAAGTATATCGCATTTCACGTTTTTAAGCTTTTCATGGTAATACGTATCTCCCGTAAAGTACATAACCGTTCCGCCGTATTCAACCGTCACGCCCACCGCCGGCACTGTATGATCCGCAAATACCGCCTTTATTGAAAAATCGCCGATTTTGTACTCCGTACCCTCGTCAAACGGCATATATTTCGTTACGCCCAGCTCCGACAGCGTTTCCTTGCAGTCGGTCGGAGCATAAAATGTCAGCGATTTGTTCATATGCGGTATTGCGTCAATGTCAACGTGGTCAATATGATTATGTGTGCATATAACCGCATCGGCAACCAGATTTTCGGGTTCAATCGGCGCTTCAACCATTCTCGGTCTTGACGCCACCCGATTTACAACGTCCGACAGATACGGGTCAATACATATTACGGTCGTTCCGTCCGATAAAATGTATCCGCTCTGCCCTATCCAGCGTATTTTTAAATTACTCATAATTAACCGCTTGCTGTCTAAGCGCAGGAGTACATTCAGGTGCAAAACAATAAGATACTCCGTTTATTTTTCCCCCGCTGATTGGAAAAAGAAACAAACAGATTGCTGTTTTAAGCCGACGACACGTACAGGGGTACGTTAGGAGGCGCAAAATAGTAATATGCGCCGCTTATTTTTTTCAATCAGGACCACTCACGGTCGTTTGCCCACTCTAAATCCCATGCTGAAGTATCCTCCCATTGACCGGGATACTTTTTGTGAAGATGTTCGGCGATGAGCTCCTCGTTGAGCGAGTCTATGCCGAGTCCCGGCTTGTCGGGTACATTTACGAAACCGTCCTTTATAAGCGGGTTTTCTATGCCTATGGCAAGATCATTCCACCACGGAACATCTGACGAATGCCATTCAACCGCAAGCACATTCTGCACCGCTGCCGCCGCATGAACCGCCGCAAGGCACGCAATCGGGCTTTCAGCCATATGTATAGCCATTGCCACGCCGTATTTATCGCACATATTGCCGAGATTTTTCATCTCGAGCGCACCGCCGACAGTGAGCATATCGGGGTGTATTACCGACACTCCGCCGTTTGCCATTAACGGCTCAAAGTTTTCCGCAAGATATATATCCTCGCCCGTGCAGATAGGAACATTGCACGAAGAAGATATTTTCTCGTAATGCTTTGTATACTGCCAGGGAGCGACGTCCTCAAGCCATGCTATGTTATATTTTTCAAGCCTGTTCGCAATCTTTATGCAGTCCTGAACCGCAATATGTCCGAGGTGGTCTATCGCAAGCGGTACTTCATAGCCTACGACTTCACGTGCTTCCTTTACATAGTTTTCAAGATAATCTATGCCTTTTTCTGTTACGTGTATTCCCGTTGCATGGTGCGGTATGGTGAACACTTCGTAATTTTTGCCGAGCATCATATCCATATCAACGGAGCCGCCCTGATGAAGAATTGCTTTCATCGAATATTTTTTAATGTCCTCCAAAAATCCGAGAGGTGCGTTAAGACAGCCGGGTTCATCGAGCATAAGCTCTATACCCAAATCCATTTTTACAATTGTAAAGCCTTTTTCGATACGCTTTTTAAGTGCAAGTCCCATATCGTGACCCGTATGCTTGCCGTCAACATCGGTATCGCAGTACATTCTCACC
>CAKSPN010000210.1 GCA_934481375.1 uncultured Clostridia bacterium | reverse complement strand
ATATGTTATGATTTGAAATTATTTTCGTCCTTTTCCGTTGTTGTAATTTTGGTCATTTCCTCGGCAGTTTTATCGTATGCGAAAGTTGAAATGTTCGGCGATGAAAAAACGCTTTCCTCAACAAGAGTGTAGTCGTTTTTAAATTCAAATTCCACATTTACGTCCTTATACGGTTCCTTATTGAGAAGAATAACCGTAAGTTCGTTATTGCCTTTTGCCGACGCAACAAGAGAAAACGGAACTGTGCCGTATTGATCCAGATCATTGTAATCATCATTGAGCATTTCATATGATGATTTTACTATTCTGTCGCCAAGATTATCGTTATAGAGCCTATACAGCTTTGCTGTCGGCGACTCGTACCATTCTCCGTCTTTAAGTCCCCAGTACGCCCAGCAATTATAGCCCGTAAGGTGGTGATATGACGAGCCGACAAACCAATCCCTTGTCATTGCTGTGTTCAAGAAATGCGCCGAGCTTAAAGCCGCCTCGTGGCATACGCTTCCCCAGAACCAGTCGTTCGGGTCCCAAAATCGCGACGCTTCGGTTGACAATATCTTTATCTCCTTCGGGTTTCCGTCTTTATCCTTTATGCCCTGTTCCTCAACGATTTTATCGCAGTCGGCTTTTATTGTATCCATAAAATAGAACATAAACTCCGTCGAATATCCGTCATAGTATGGGTGGAAGGTTATTGCGTCAACGGTATCGGCAAGCTGAGGCATAATTTGTCTGTGCCACCATGCCCACCATTGGTCGCTGTCCTCCGATACATTGAAGTATCTTCCCCAAGGAGCTGTAGGACCGCACGCCGCAATTTTTGCTTCGGGATCAACCTTTCTTATTTCCTCTGCATATGCCTTTACCGTATCGATATACTCCTGTATATACTCGAGATTTTCCTCGCCGTGCATATCTATTTCATTTGTCATTTCCCAGTAATAGACCTTGATCGGCTCTTTAATGCCGAGATCGGCACGCATTTTTCCGTACTCGGACTCCTCCGCTCCGTCATAGAAAAAATGTGCAAGCTTTCCTACTTCTTCGGGAGTCATTAACAGATACGAAACCGCAGGAATAATCTGTGCGTCGGGGTTATTGGCATATGCCATTTTAACCCACTCAACAATTCCCATTTTGCTTGCTGCCAGAGAAGTCAGCTCCTTGCCGGCATGATAAAATGTCTGTACCCCCGTACGCTGTTCAAAGGGTTTTACGCTGTCCCACAAATTCATAAACGCAGATGAAGTTCCGCCCCATCTGAATGTCGGTACGGGCGTAGTCTTTTTTGCAAACTCGGCATATTCCGGCTTCAGCTCGCCGCTATCCTCATAAAAATATGAATAAGATATTCCTGCCTCCGATTGAACGCCCAGAACCTCCTTGTGCATTTCATGAATATCGCTCTCATCTATGGTAACCTTAACGCTGTTTGTACCCGTAATCTTATCTGACATATCCGTGCCGAGAATTTCCTCAACTTTATCCGTTTCGCCATTCTGATACGGTTCCTTTGACATTTGCTTAAAATCGCTTAGAGATGACGCGGCCTCGTCCGCATATACTGCCTGCGAAAGTGCGAGTATTGACGCCGTAACAAAGGCTAAAATTCTGTTTTTCATTTTGCACCTCCTCATTTACCTGCCGCAAGCGCCGCATTGTATATTATCTGCGCCGCTTCGGCACGTGCCGCATTGCTTATCGGCATAAACATACCGTCTGTTCCGTTTATAACATCTGCCGCACGGAGCTTCGTTACCGAACCTACCGCCCAATCGGCAATGCTGTCCTCATCATAAAAGACGCCCATATTTTTTGAATTATCTATCTTTATGCCATTACTTTCAAGAGTGCGCATTACAAGTACGGCAATTTCCTGGCGTGTGATATTATCTTCGGGGAAACAATATTCTCCGTTTCCCTGCAATAATCCCTCTCTGTATGCCTTGTTTATCGTATCGTAATACCACTTACCGCTGTCCGCATCTTTAAATACGTCCTTTGCCTCAACCGTCTGTTCATCGTCCGCTTTTTCTTCGGAAACAAACACTCCGAGCAGAATGGTTAAAAACTCCGCACGTGTGATTTTGTTTTCGGGTCGGAAAGTATTATCCTCATATCCCGATATTGCTTGTTTCGCATTGAGGTATCTTATTGCCTCATATCCCCAATAATCCGTAGAAACATCGGGGTAAAGCTGTACCTTTTCGGCTGCCGGAGCAGGCGTTTCGGGAGTTTTTTCGGGCAAATTCTTGTACGGGTTTACAACCGTACTTGTGCCGCCGCCACCTCCGCCTCCGCCGCCGCCCGGCGTCGGGGTCGGCTTCGGCTTTGAAGCCGCATATGTATCGAGGAAATTTTTTATATCCTCAATTGATGAAATATTGGCTTTGCTGTTTATAAGCGCCGTTACCGCAGTTGCTTTCACGCTTTCAAAATGCGTTTTGTCATATCCTATAAAGTCTGAATATGCAGTTATAATTTTGCTCATATATTCCGAATTTATCGTCTGTTTGAGATTTTCCAGAATAAGCGCCGTGCTGAATTTATTGTACAAGTCCGAATAATTTTTATATGTTGTATTCAGCAAAGCGGCGAGGTTTTTATCCTCGGTGTTTGTAAACCAATCATTTTCAAGCGGAAGTTCAAAATAATCGTTATGCGCCGTAAGCGCCGATTTTGCACTTTCCGCAGATGTAAGATTATTCAACTTTCCGACATATGACTCAAGCACCGCCGTCTTTTCAAAATCATATATACTCTGTATATCCGTGAACGTAAATCCGTCCTCATATGTAAGCATACGAGCCGCAAATTCCGTTTTTTCGGCGTCTGACAAACCATTCAATACATCTGTAGACACTGCGTCAAGGTCGGCAAAAACGCCCGTTCCCGCAGTTCCGAAAAAGAAATTGTATACTCCGTCCCGGTCATTTGCCTTGATTGCATTGTTCAGATTATCCGCAATTGCCTGCTGTGTTGCGATATAAGCCGATATAACCTCCGCATCGCCGCTTTCAATCGCCTTAGTCATAGGTCCTGAAACTTTAAGATTAAATTTAAGAGTTCTGTATCCTCTCTGCAAAGATATTTCCGATACGCCGTCTTTTACACCCGTAACCTTACCGCCGCTTGTTATGGTTGCATACCTCATGTCGGACGATGTCCATGGC
>CAKSPN010000209.1 GCA_934481375.1 uncultured Clostridia bacterium | reverse complement strand
GCCTTGTTCTTTGCGGCTTCTTCAAGCTTCTTTCTTACATCGGCTCTGAATTCGTCCATTGTTGAAAATTCGCTTACTTCGTCCGCAAAATCATCATTAAGCTCGGGAAGCTCTCTTTCCTTGATTTCCTTTACGGTTACCTTAAAGAGTGCGTCCTTGCCCGCAAGATTTTCGGCATGGTATTCTTCGGGGAATTTAACGTTTACGTCCACAAGGTCGCCTGTGTTTGCGCCTACAAGCTGATCCTCAAAGCCGGGGATAAATGTACCCGAACCGATTTCAAGTTCATAGTCCTCGCCTTTTCCGCCGTCAAACGGAACGCCGTCAACGCTGCCCTCAAAATCGATAACCGTAATATCGCCGTTCTTTACGGCACGGTCATCAACGGTGATAAGTCTTGCATTCTTCATCTGTGTTGCTTTGATGTCATTGTCAACATCTTCGTCTGAAACAGTATAGTCAATCTTATCAACTTCTATACCTTTGTATTCGCCCAGTTTTACTTCAGGTCTTGTTGTTACGAGAGCCGTAAATACAACAGGCTCGCCGTCCTTGATTTCCTCAACGTCAATCTCGGGTCTTGCGACTGCGTCAACTTCAGCCTCCTCCAAAGCCTTTGAATACGCTTCGGGAAGTACATTGTTTACAGCCTCATCATAGAATACAGCCTTTGTGTAAAGCTTTTCTATAATTGCCTTCGGTGCGTGACCCTTTCTGAAACCGGGTACGTTAAACTTCTTTACATTTTTCTTATAAACCGCATTTATTGCCTTTTCAAATTCTTCGCTTGATACTTCAAATGTCAGTTTGACAAGATTCTTTTCTACGTCTTCCTTTTTCACTGCCATAGTGATTATTTCCTCCTTTTGTATCGTAAAACATTATAACATACAGTATATTATAACATATGCCGAACAATTTTTCAATTACTTTTTTGATTTTTTATAGATTTCACAATTTTATTTTATTTTGTAAAGAGTATTACCGCCTTTTGAATAAATTTTATCAAAATTGCTGTAATTTTCTTCGTTTATATTGAACTCATCACGCTCATATCTTCCAACAAAAACGTACTTTATACCGCCGTATGCGCACAGCTCGGCGAGTGTTTCTCCGCCGTTTTCGTAAGCCGCTTTGACAAGCTCGCTGCGTTTTGCGTATTCCTCGCCGAAGCCGTGGAAATACACATAAAACGATGAGCCTAAGAACAAATTTCTTCCGCCGAGCGATGAAACGGGATTTACAGTCTCGCCGCCTGTAAGGAACACTGCGTCCTTTTCCGTATTTTCCCTTATAAATTCCGCCGTCCGAATATCCTCCTCCGTAAAGGTCTGATATTCCCTGCCCGACTTGTATTCCCTTGCTATTGTAAGCGCTCCCGAAAACGTTCCGAAAAATATAACCGCCGTCGCAAGATACGCACGTCCGCCCGTACCTTTAAGCTTTTCATACATTTTTACAAAATATTCGCTCACGAGAATTACGGCTATCATATAAGCAATAAAAATCAGTTTGTTGTTATCATAGCTGTTCGGCTGAAACAGCACCAGTTCCGCCAAAACCATTACCGCCGCACCGCCCAGGGCAAGCTTTTTGTTCTCATTGCTTGTGCATATAACCGCCGGTACGGTAAACAGAGCCGTTATACCCCAGTTTTTCAAGTAAAACCACAGATACGGGTCCTCCGTATTCACCCAGTTGAACGACAGCCGCAAAAAGCTGTCATTGCCGCTCGTTTGCGAGAATGTCCAAAAAATAAGCTGAGGAAGTGCAAGCACTACAGCCGTTATGCCGTAAACCGCCCACATTTTGAAATTTGCCTTGAAATCACTTACAAGCGAGCATATACAAAGCACGGCGCTTATTACTCCCAAAGCAAGAAAAGTGTGCGTGTGTATCATAGGCATACAGCCTGCAAGCACGCCGAGAATTGCAAAGGTTTTTACGCTTTTGGTGCGTATTCCGTCTGTCAAAAGCCACAGTGCAGGCATCAGCACACACCAGCCTGCCATGGTTGTCCTTTGCGGAATTATCATATCGCAAATCGTGTTTACCCATCGGAGATTGCCGTCAAGATAATTTGTCGGCGTTTTGTAATACTCGGTGAAAATCTGCGTAAAAATCCCACTGTCGGCACGTGCGCCGTTTAAAAAATACGCAAACCCGAAACCGCCGTTAAAGAAAAACAGCACAACCGCAAGCACCGCCGCCGCTTTTCTGTTCGTTATTTTCCGTGCCAGAATATAAAATCCCGCAACAAGCAAAAGCGACATTACATAACTCGGAACGAGCACCGCCCATCTGAGTGCCGTACCGAACAGATACAGACTTGACGAAAGCATATCGGCAAGAAACGGATAATTAAGCTTATATCCCGAAAGCTGACAGTATTCGGGAGGAAATTTTCCCTGTTCCGCAATGCTTGTCACAAAGCTTAAATGCATATTGAGATCGCCGTAAGTGGATTGCCCCGAGCTTACTCCGCCGTCTGGAAATGGTGCAAGTATATGGTTTGTCATAAGCACCCATATAACGAGCGTTACGGGCAGAATGAGGAACAAAGCCGTTTTATGCGGCACACATTCCTCACCGCCGATTTTAATATTTATTTTTTCCTTTTTAACCGCTTTTATAACGGCATACGGCAGAATAACCGCCGCCATAAGCGCAAAATGAGCGGTTTTCGTAAAACCGAAAACCGCCGCAAACGGCATAATTCCCGCCATAAGCAGTACGTTTCCGAAAACCGAACCTATCCATAAGCGAAAATATATATCCTTTTCCTTAAACAGCATATCGGCATACAAAAAGCCGATCGCAAGGAAATAAACGTATAATACTATTCCCATACTTACTTCAAAGCCGCCTCAATATATTGCCTTAAAACCTGCTTGTCACTGCACTTAAATTCTATTGCGGAAATATTGTTTGAGGTATTGAGCATTATAAGCGCCGGCGTCTGCTGATCCACGGGGAAGTTTTCCTTTGCTTCGGGAGTATCGTCAACATTTATTATGTCAAATTTAACACGTCCGTCATATTCCTTTTTAAGGTCCTCGATCATACCGTTTGTCGCATCAAATCCCGCATCGCTCTTTGAGATAAAATACATAAAGGTAGGCGTGTACTTCTTCTCATCTGTTTCCGTCACCGCCTGCACGGGCGCCGCAGTTACCTCGGGTGCGGTATTCTTTTTCTGCATACCCTTTGCAGCAAATATAA
>CAKSPN010000208.1 GCA_934481375.1 uncultured Clostridia bacterium | reverse complement strand
ACTTTGCGCTCTCAATGGCGATTTCGGTGCTTGTTATATCGTGTCCGTGCGCATTGGGACTTGCAACGCCTACCGCTATTATGGTAGGAACGGGACGAGGCGCACAAATGGGTATACTCACAAAATCCGCCGAAGCGCTTGAGGTGCTTCATACCGTTAATACGGTCGTAATGGATAAAACGGGAACAATTACCGAGGGCAAGCCGTCCGTAACAGACGTAATTCCGCTCGGAGGACATAGTGAGGAGGAGCTTTTAAGACTGGCTGTTTCCGTAGAGCTTTTGTCGGAGCATCCGCTTTCAAAGGCTGTGTGCGAGTATGCGTCAGGCTATGAAAAATATGATGTAAGCGGATTTGAGCAGGTTGCAGGACGGGGAATAAAGGGCGTAATAGACGGCAAGGAGCTTCTCGGCGGAAACTATGCGTTTATGAAAGATAACGGCATTGACGTTGCCGAAAACACAGACCTTGCAAAGGACGGAAAAACGGCATTGTACTTTGCATACGGCGGCAATCCGCTCGGAATTATTGCGGCGGCGGATAAGGTAAAGGAAAGCTGTCCCGATGCTGTGGCAAAAATGAAAAAGATGAATATAGACGTTGTAATGCTTACGGGCGACAACGAAGTAACGGCAAAAGCGGTAGGCAGAAGAATAGGCATAGACAACGTAATTGCAGGAGTTCTTCCGCAGGATAAGGAAAACGAAGTAAGAAAACTGCGTGAATCGGGCAGAAAGGTTGCAATGATAGGCGACGGCATAAACGACGCTCCGGCTTTGGTTCGTGCCGATCTCGGCATAGCGATAGGCGCAGGAACGGATATTGCAATGGAAAGTGCGGATATAGTCCTTATGAAAAGCGATCTTTCGGACGTAATTTCCGCAATGGAATTAAGCCGTGCTACGATACGCAATATAAAAGAAAATCTGTTCTGGGCATTTTTCTATAACGCAATCGGTATTCCGATTGCCGCAGGCGTGCTTTATTCTTTCGGAATAAAGCTTAATCCTATGATAGCGGCGGCGGCAATGAGTTTTTCTTCGGTATTCGTTGTAACAAACGCATTGCGATTGCGCTATTTTAAATCAAGCTCGGAAAAAAATATAAGAGGAGAGATAAAAATGAAAAAAACAATCAAAATCAAAGGTATGATGTGCAGTCACTGCACGGGCAGAGTGCAGGACGCACTTAATGCAATCAATGGTGTGAGCGCAGAGGTAAGCCTTGATAACGGCGGCGAAGCTGTTGTAACAATGACCTCCGAGGTAAGCGACGAGGTTTTGAAAAAAGCCGTAACCGACGCTGGATATGAAGTTGTCGGAATAGAATAACAAATAATGCAGAAAATATTCAGAAACGGAGCGTTTTTTGAATATTTCAGACCAAAGACAAACCGCTCTGCGGTTTGTCTTCTTTATTCTTGGGAGTTTGAGGTGCTAACCTCAAGTTTAAATCATTTCTGACGACAGGTGCGTCAGAAATGTCTAAAAATCAAAAGTTTCAGATTTTGATACTTCAAAATCCAATTAACGGAACTTTTGATTTTTTCAAACAGTACTTTTGAAAAAAAGTGATATGTCGCTTTTTTTCACCGGTCGGCAATATTTTTTTGAAAGTCATAAATTTACGGTTTACGAAAAGCTGTGTTTGTGTTATAATAACAGATTGAAAGGACTGATAATTCGTGAAGAAAAAATTGTTTGTATATACGGCATTATCCGTAATATTTGCGGCAAACAGCGTGTTTGCCGATGTTTTGGGTACACAGACAGGCACAACCGTGATTGATATGGGGGCATATACATATCTTCATAACGTCACTTTCGACTCGTCAAGCGTCGGACGCCAGCAGGAGTATTATGTCGAGTACACTCCTAACGAGGACGCCGTGCCAGTTGTTATAAACGGTTCGGCTCTGTGGGGTACACGTACCATAAAGCAGGCTGTGAATTATATGGAGGATAACGGTTTAAGACCGCTTATAGGAATTAACGCCGATTATTTCTCATACGCTACGGGAATACCTATGGGTACGTCGATTATGAACGGCGAGATTACAACGGCTATGGAGGAATATATAGACGCTGTGGGTTTCCGTGCCGACGGAACGGGATTTATCCGTGGTTTAAAGCTTAAAACAACACTGAAACACGGTGAAAACGAGGCGAATGTCGAGTGTATCAATAAATGGTACACAAAGGACTTTACTCCTATCGGAATTTTGACCGATAAATTCGGAGATACCACGCATACCTCGTCCGACTGCCTGTTTTTGGTATGCAGTCCGTCCGATAAGCTTTCAATAGGAAAAACCGTCACGCTTACGGTCGAGGATAAATTTGAGTATAACGGAGATATAGCTATTCCGAAAGGCAAAATAATTCTGCTTATAAATAAGACGGGATATGAAAACGATTATAATTTCTTAAACGGTATAAACATTGGGGAAACGCTGACCGTTACAAACACTGCCGAAGATGACGCCGAAAATATATGGGCAAGTGCGGAAAACGCCATAGGAACATCGGCAGGACGGCTTTTGATTAACGGTGAAGTGGGTTCGGGCTTTGAAGCAGGCGCCGCACCTCGTACAGCGGTCGGTATCAAGCCTGACGGAAACGTTATATTCTATGTGCTTGACGGCAGAAGAAAAGGCTACAGTTACGGCGCACAGGCGGAAACCATTGCAAAACGCTTAAAAGAACTCGGCTGTACGGACGCACTCAATCTTGACGGCGGCGGCTCAACGGCTATGGCAGGTATTTTCCCCGGAAGCAGTGAAGCGTCGGTTGTAAATTCTCCGTCAGACGGCAAACTGCGTTCTTGCGCAAATTACCTGTTCCTTAAAGATAACAGAAAAAGAACCGATATTCCCAAGTACGTTGTAACGGACAATGTAAAAAACAAGAATTTCATTTCGGGAACAAGCGCCAAGATAAATATTACTGCGCTTTACGATACGTCAAATTACAAAATGGACGGTGTTGATAAGGTAACGCTTGAATTGTCAAGTGACAGCGGCTCGTATCTTGACGATACGGGAGTTTTGCACTTTGAGGGAACGGGACCTGTGACGGTAAATTATATGTATGACGGTGCAAGTATTTACAGCGAGCAATATGAAAGCTTTGAAACTCCCGAAGATATTAAAGTGTATGACGAAAGTACGTGGAAAGAGGTTTCCGAGCTTTACTGCGGACGTGAGGGAGATTACAGCATAAATCTTCTCGCATCACCCGTC
>CAKSPN010000207.1 GCA_934481375.1 uncultured Clostridia bacterium | reverse complement strand
AACAGGGACGCAAACATAACCGTAAAGCTTGTATCCGAGGCAGGAGTGGGAACTATAGCTGTCGGAGTTGCAAAGGGCAGAGCCGATGTAATTCTCATCTCCGGTTATGACGGCGGTACGGGTGCGGCGCCGAGAACGGGCGTGCGCCATGCAGGACTTCCGTGGGAGTTGGGAGTTGCGGAAACGCATCAGGCGCTTTTGATGAACAACCTCAGAAACAGAGTGGTAATAGAAACGGACGGCAAGCTCCTTACGGGACGTGACGTTGCCGTTGCGGCACTTCTGGGTGCGGAGGAATACGGCTTTGCAACAGGTCCGCTTATCGCTATGGGTTGTGTAATGATGAGGGTATGTAACCTTGATACGTGTCCTGTGGGCGTTGCAACTCAAAACCCGAAGCTGAGAAGCAGATTTTGCGGAAAACCTGAATATGTCGAGAACTTTATGCGGTTTATCGCACAGGATTTGAGAGAATGGATGGCAAAAATCGGCGTGAGAACGGTAAACGAAATGATAGGTCACGTTGAGAACTTAAGCCAGAAAAATCTTGAACACAGCCTTAAAGCGTCAACGGTTGATTTGTCATCATTGCTGTATCAGCCGAAAATATGCTCAAACGATTATGAGAGATACCATAACGAAAAGCAGGATCACGAGCTTAACAAAACTCTCGATATGAACACTCTCTTAAAGCTTTGCGAGGGCGCAATAAAAGACGGCAGACACGTTGAGGCGAAAATGGAGATTAACAATACCGATCGTGTAACCGGTACGATACTGTCGTCCGAAATAGCACGTGCATACGGCGAGGAGGGTCTCCCCGAAGATACGATAGAGCTTGATTTTGTCGGAAGTGCGGGACAGAGCTTCGGAGCATTCCTGGCGCCTGGCGTTACGTTAAGGCTTGAGGGCGACTCCAACGACTATATAGGAAAAGGCTTGTCGGGCGGTAAGATAATAGTTGTTCCGCCTGCCGAATCAAAATTTGTTCCGAACGAGAACGTCATCATAGGTAACGTTGCTTTCTACGGAGCAATAAAAGGCGAGGCATATATCCGCGGTGTTGCAGGCGAGCGTTTCTGCGTTCGTAACAGCGGTATGAAAGCCGTTGTCGAGGGCGTGGGCGACCACGGCTGTGAGTATATGACGGGCGGTACGGTAGCGGTTATCGGAAGCACTGGCAGAAACTTTGCGGCAGGTATGTCCGGCGGTGTTGCTTATGTGTATGATAAGGACAAGAACTTTAAGGAAAACTGCAATATGAGCCTTGTTGAATTTGATAAAATGAGCAAAAAGGACAAGGAAACCTTAAAGACTATGCTTGAACGCCATAAGGAATACACAGGCTCGGAAACGGCACAGGCAATACTTGATAATTTCGATGCGGAAGTGAAGAAATTCGTCAAGGTAATCCCGACCGACTATAAGAAAGTATTGGAGATACTGGACGAGGAGTCGGAAAAGGGTACGGATAAGGACAAAGCTATGCTTATAGCGTTTGAAAGCGTTACCGGCAAAAAAGTGGAGATTGCGTAAAGGAGGATATTATGGGAAAGCCAACAGGATTTTTGGAGTTTGACAGAAAGCTTCCCGATGACAGACCCGTTTCGGAAAGAATACAGGACTGGGAAGAATTTCACACTCATTTTGATATAGAAAAATTAAAAATACAGGGCGCAAGATGTATGGACTGCGGTGTGCCGTTCTGCCATACGGGCTGTCAGCTGGGCAGAACGTCAATCGGCTGTCCGCTGAACAATCTAATTCCCGAATGGAATGACCTGGTATACAGGGGCGATATTGAGGAGGCATATAAAAGACTGTCTTTGACAAACAACTTTCCGGAATTTACGGGAAGAGTTTGTCCGGCGCTTTGCGAAGGCTCCTGTACGCTCGGTATGCACGATCCTCCCGTAACGATAAAAAATATAGAATGTCATATTATCGACACTATGTTTGCGGAGGGAAAGGTTAAGCCGAGATTTCCGAAAAAGTCAACGGAAAAGCGTGTTGCCGTTATAGGCAGCGGTCCGTCGGGACTTGCTTGTGCGGATGAGTTAAATCAGAAAGGACACCGTGTAACAGTGTTTGAACGTGCGGACCGAGCCGGCGGATTGCTTATGTACGGTATTCCGAATATGAAGCTTGACAAAAAGGTTGTCGAAAGACGTGTTAAGCTTATGGAAAAAGAGGGCGTTGTGTTTAAGCTTAATACAGAGGTAGGCAAAAACTATCCTGCCGTAAAGCTTGTAAACGAGTTTGACGCAGTTGTACTCTGCACAGGCTCAACTGTGCCCCGTGCGCTTAAAACGGAAGGCTCGGACTTGAACGGCATATATAATGCGGTTGAATATCTGTCGGCAAATACGGCGAGGATTTTAAACCCCCAGCATGATTTCATAAATGCCGAGAATAAGAATGTTATAGTTGTCGGCGGAGGTGATACGGGAACGGACTGTATCGCTACGGCAATCCGTCAGCACTGCAAGAGTGCGGTACAGCTTGAAATTATGCCCGAAATGTCGGAGGAAAGACTCCCGTCAAACCCGTGGCCCGAATGGCCCAAGGTGAAAAAGACCGATTACGGTCAGGAGGAGGCTATCGAACTTTACGGACATGACCCGAGAGAATATCTTACAACGATAACGAAGATTGAGGGCGATGAAAAGGGGAACGTAACAAAGGTTCACACCGTTCAGGTTGAATGGGTAAAAGACGAGAGTGGAAGAATGAACCCCAAGCCCGTAGAGGGAACGGAGCAGGTACGTGACTGCGATATGATACTGATAGCAATGGGATTTTTGGGTCCCGAACAGGATATTATAAATCAGCTTACGCTGAAAACCACTCCGAGAACAAATATCGATACCGATAATTATAAAACGAGCCTCAGGGGCGTGTTCGCCGCGGGCGACTGCCGCAGAGGTCAGAGCCTTGTTGTATGGGCAATACGAGAGGGCAGAGAAGCCGCAAAGGCAATAGACGAATTTCTTATGAAATAAGCGGAAAGGTTGTCAGAAAAAATATCTCCTCACCAATCGGATATTTTCAGTCCGATTGGTGAGGAGTTTTTCAAAGAGGCTTTTTTAATCATCATTAAACAGCTTAATCCATAGGAAAGTCAAAAGAGAAAGTACGATTGCGCCGCCTATGCAAGCCACAGGCAGGCGCAGACGCTTGTCAAACTTCTTTTCTATTTTTATTTTCGGCTCTTTCTGCGTTTTTTGCTCCGCAGATTTGCCT
>CAKSPN010000206.1 GCA_934481375.1 uncultured Clostridia bacterium | reverse complement strand
CTATACTTCTTGTCTGCTTTTCGTTAAGATATATCGGCGGATATTCCGCAAATATTTCATCGGGCGGCATAAGCAAATCCGATATTTTGCCACGCTCGTTTTCAAGTTCCGCAGGTGTGTATGCATTTTCAATCGTAAAAATCCCCGCCGCAGTACGCCGCAGTGAAGTCATACACGCCCCCGTACCGAGCTTATTGCCTATATCGGCGCACAGTGTTCTTATGTATGTTCCCTTTGAACAGTTTACGTCTATTTTAATCGTTTTTTCGGTTATATCGAGTATATCTATCGAATATATCGTAACCTCACGTGCATTGCGTTCCACTTCTATGCCCTGTCTTGCAAGTTCGTACAGTTTTTTTCCGTTTTGCTTGATTGCACTGTACATAGGCGGTATCTGGCTTATTTTGCCTACAAATTCTTTTACCGCATTTTCTATATCCGCTCTGCTTACCGATACGTCGTTTTTTTCAATAACGTTTCCGCTTATGTCCTCAGTATCGGTTTTCACTCCCAAAAGAAGTTCCGCCGTATAGCGTTTATCCGTTGCGGTAAGCATATCGGAAACCTTTGCGGCGCTTCCCACGCAAATCGGCAAAACACCCGTTGCCATAGGGTCGAGCGTTCCAGTATGACCCACACGCCGCACTCCCGTAAGACGCCGCACAAAATTAACCATATCGTGCGACGTTTTGCCCTCGGGTTTATCCAAAACTATTATGCCGTTCATTAAAGTACCTTTCTTCAAGCGTCAACTATGATTTTTTCCGCATCCTCCAGCGACTCTGCCTCAACATTGCATCCTGCCGCACGTGCGTGACCGCCGCCGCCGAACATCAAAGCAACCTTTGAAACGTCGGCATAGCCGTTTGAACGCAGATTGACACGGATTGTACCGTTCTGATGCTTTATGCATACGGCGGTTTCAACGCCCTCTATACATCTCGGTATGTCTACCATATTGGGAGCGTCCTTTACCTCTATGCCGTACTTCCCGTACAGTTCGTCGGGCACGGTTACAACGGCTATTTTACCGTTTTCATAGATTTTCATTCCCATTGTAACCTCGGCGCTCATCAGTTCCGCATTATATGAACGGCAATCGAATAATTTATGCTCTATTTCGGGGAAATTGATACCGCACTCCATAAGTTCCGCCGCTATGCGCATAGTTTTCGGGCTTGTACTGCTGTACTTAAAGCTGCCAGTATCGGAGCATATTGCGGTATAAAGGTGTTCCGCCTCGCTTTTCTCAAGCTTAATTCCCATTTCCTCAAACACGCAGTACAATACCTCCGCCGCCGCACTCACTCCTCCGCAGACATAATTTGCGTCCGCAAAATTTGTGTTTGTGGCGTGATGGTCAATATTTATACTGTTGTTTATTTCATTGAAAAGCTTCACCCTTTTGCCTATTCTCTGCAAATCTCCGCAGTCAAGGCAAGCGCACAGATCATGCTCGTATGTTTTGTTTTCATCATACACAACATAATCAGTACCCATAAATTCAAGGCGCTTTTCCGGAATTTCGCTCACATAAACCACTGCTGTTTTCCCCAGACGGCGCATAACCTCCGCAAATGCAAAGCATGTGCCTAAAGCGTCACCGTCCTCGTTTATATGCGGAAGAACCGCAACAGAGCGTGCGTTATTGATTTTTTCAATTACTTTATTCATAAAATCTCTCCGTTATTCGGATTTGGTGTTGAATTTCTTTAAAAGGCTCTCTATGTGCGCACCGTGCTCAATTGAGTTATCAAGCTCAAATATAAACTCCGGCGTATAGCGCAAATCTATTTTTTTGCCTATTTCACGGCGCACATAGCCTGCGGCGCTTTTAAGACCCTCCATTGCCTTTTTCTGAGTTTCCTTATCGCCCATAACCGAAATGTATGCTTTTGCATAGCGCAGGTCGTTTGTAACGCTTACCGATACAACGCTTGTCATCATCGGAATACGTGAATCCTTCAGATTTCGTATCACCTGCGCCAGTTCACGGCGTACCTCTTCATTTATTTTATCAATTCTTGCCATATTGCTCTCCATTCATACGGTTATCTTTTTATTTCCTCCATAATGAAGCACTCGATAACATCGCCCTCTTTAATATCGTTAAAGTTCTCTATGCCGATACCGCACTCAAAGTTTTCCGTTACCTCTTTTGCATCGTCCTTAAATCTCTTTAAGCTGTCGATCTTACCCTCGTGTATGATAATACCGTCACGCACAAGACGTATCTCGGCATTACGCTGTATCTTACCCTGTGTTACGTAACAGCCGGCAATAGTTCCGACAGAGGATACCTTAAATGTCTGTCTTACCTCCGCATAGCCGAGCATTGTTTCCTTAAATTCAGGCTCGAGCATACCCTTCATTGCGGCTTCTATTTCTTCAATTGCCTGGTAGATGACTCTGTAAAGGCGAATATCTACCTCCTGCTGTTCCGCTGCGCTTACAGCACCTGCGTCGGGGCGCACGTTAAAGCCGACAATAATAGCGTTTGACGCATTCGCAAGCATAACGTCCGACTCGTTTATTGCACCGACTCCGCCGTGTATTGCACGCACGCGCACCTCATCATTCGACAGCTTTTCAAGCGACTGTCTTACAGCCTCAACCGAACCCTGAACGTCTGCTTTTATAATAACGTCAAGCTCTTTCATATTGCCCTCGTCTATCTGTGAGAACAAATTATCGAGCGATACTTTTACAACAGAATTAAACTTATCCTCCTGCATTTCCTGCTTTCTCTGCTCCGCAACATCACGTGCAAGCTTTTCGTTTGAAACAACCGTTAAGCGGTCTCCGCCCGACGGTGCTTCGCCAAATCCCTGTATTTCAACGGGGGTTGACGGACCTGCCGTCTTTACACGTCTGCCCTTGTCGTTTACCATTGCACGCACTCTTCCGACCGCCGTACCGGCAATGATTATATCTCCGACTTTAAGCGTACCGTTCTGAACAAGCACCGTTGCAACAGGACCTTTGCCCTTATCCACACGTGCCTCGATTACCGTACCGTGTGCGCTTCTGTTCGGATTAGCCTTAAGCTCTTTCATATCAGCCACGAGAAGTACCATTTCAAGAAGTCCGTCTATATTCTGATGCTTCTTTGCCGATACCTCTACAACAACCGTATCTCCGCCCCATTCCTCGGGTACGAGATCGTATTCCACAAGCGCCTGCTTTACTCTGTCGGGGTTTGCACCCTCTTTATCAATCTTGTTTATAGCGACTATTATGGTTACTCCCGCCGCTTTTGCATGGTTTATTGCCTCTATTG
>CAKSPN010000205.1 GCA_934481375.1 uncultured Clostridia bacterium | reverse complement strand
CCTCAATATCCGTTCCCAAAGAACACATTGTAAAGAAATTACCTCCCTGCTGAGTAGGAACTCCGGCACGGTAAAGAATATCGGCGTCGCCTGTCGTATCGACTATGATTTTTCCCTCATAATACTCACGTCCCGATTTGCTTTCAAGCACAAGTCCCTTACAGTGACCGTTCTCCATTATTGGCTCGGACACGATTGTATCATAGAGAATATCCACGCCCTCATTTTCTATAAGCTCTGTAAGCGCAAGCGAGAATATTGCAGGCGAAAAGCGAGTGAAATATCTTTCGCCGCCGCTCTTTTTACCTCTCGGGTCTTTCCACTGTTCGGGAATGGTATCATATCCGTACTTTACGGAGAGCCTTAAAAACTCCTCCGCCATACCTTTTATTATCTGCGTTCCCCGTCCGTTACACATAGGAACAAACAGATTAATAAGTCCTATCGTGGCAAGTCCGCCCAGACTTATCGTCTTTTCGATAAGGAGCGTCTTTTTTCCCATTCTTGCCGATGATACCGCCGCCGCAACGCCTGCCACGCCGCCGCCCGCAACTATCACATCATAACTGCCCTTTACGGGGATTTCGTTTGTAATGCTTATTGTATTCATAATTAATCCTCACATATAAAACACGGGAGCAGAGACTTTTACCGCCCCTGCTCCCGTTTAATTACATTACTGATTTATTCCGCAGTCCTCTATTTCAAGCATTGCGTCTTTTCTCGAAAGCGATATTTTGCCCGTCTTAGGATCGATTTCCATAACCTTTACAAGCATAGTGTCGCCCTCTTTGCAGATGTCCTCTACCTTTTCAACACGCTTTGAGTCAAGCTTTGAGATGTGGCAGAGTCCGTCCTTGCCGGGAAGAATTTCAACAAACGCACCGAATTCCTTTATAGTCTTTACAGTACCTTTATAAATTCTTCCTACTTCGGGTTCTTCAACTATAAGTTCGATAGCCTTTCTTGCGGCGTCACCCGAAGCCCGGTCTGTTGAGAATATGTGTATTGTTCCGTCCTCGTCAATATCTATCTTAGCGCCCGTGTCTGCAACAATACCCTGTATAACCTTACCGCCCTGTCCGATTACTTCACGGATTTTTTCGGGATCGATATGCATTAACGAAACCTTGGGAGCATACGGTGAAAGTTCGCTTCTTACAGCAGGTATAGCCTTCAGAAGAACATCATCGATTATATGGTATCTTGCGTCACGCGTCTTTCTCAGCGCTTCTTCTATTACTTCATAGGAAAGACCGTCGTTTTTAATATCGACCTGTATCGATGTGATACCTTTCTTTGTTCCTGCCACCTTGAAGTCCATTTCGCCGTAGAAGTCCTCAAGACCCTGAATATCAACCATTGTTGTAAATCCGTCGTCTGTCGTGATAAGTCCGCACGAAATACCTGCAACCGGAGCCTTTATCGGAACGCCTGCCGCCATAAGCGCAAGTGTTGAACCGCACACACTGCCCTGTGAAGTTGAGCCGTTTGACGAAAGCACCTCCGATACGCATCTTATAGCATACGGGAATTCGCTTTCTGACGGAAGCACGGGAACGAGTGACTTTTCAGCCAATGCGCCGTGACCGATTTCACGTCTGCCCGGACCTCTCGACGGCTTTGTTTCGCCTACCGAGTATGACGGGAAGTTGTACTGATGCATATAACGCTTTTCTTCTTCAAGATCAAGTCCGTCAAGGCGCTGTGCTTCTGAAAGCGGAGCAAGCGTTGCGATTGTAAGAACCTGCGTCTGTCCTCTTGTGAACATACCCGAACCGTGAACTCTGGGAAGTACGTCAACCTCTGCGGCAAGCGGTCTTATCTGGTTAAGTCCTCTGCCGTCCACACGTCTGCCCTCATGGAGCCATTCACGAACTATTTCCTTCTGCATTTTATACATTATCTCGCCGAGAGTTTCGATGCTTTCGGGGAACTCCTCGGAGAAGTTTTCGATAATTCTGTCGGTTATAACGCCGAGTCTTTCATCACGCACGTTCTTATCGTCGGTATCGAGTGCGTGCTGAATATTTGCATATTCGGTTTCCTTGATTTTGTCATACAAGTCATGGTCAATATCATGAGCCTCGTATTCCATTTTCGGCTTGCCTATTTCAGCCTGTATACCGCTGATGAAATCGCAAAGGTCCTTTATTACGCTGTGCGCATACTTAAGACCCTCAAGCATAACGCTTTCTTCGATTTCGTTTGCGCCTGCTTCTATCATAACTATTTTCTGCTTTGTTCCGGCAACGGTAACCAGCATTTCTGATTTTTCTCTCTGTGCAACGGTCGGATTGATGACATATTCTCCATCCACATATCCGAGCCATACACCGCCGATCGGACCGTTCCAGGGTACGTCTGAAATGGAAATTGCAATGGAAGTACCGATCATAGCAGCAACTTCGGGGGGGTTGTCCTGCTCTACAGACAATACGGTAGCAACCACCGATACGTCATTTCTTAAATCGGACGGGAACAGCGGACGAATCGGACGGTCGATCACACGGCTTGTTAAAATCGCCTTTTCCGACGGCTTTCCCTCACGCTTGATATAGCCGCCCGGAATCTTGCCGACAGCATACAGCTTTTCCTCATAGTCTACGCTGAGCGGAAAGAAATCCACTCCCTCACGCGGTGTGCGCGATGCAGTCACATTTACCATTACAACGGTGTCGCCATAGCGAACCAGGCAGTGACCGTTTGCCAATGCCGCCATTTTGCCGGTTTCAATCACCAGCGGACGGCCTGCTAAGGTTGTTTCAAAAGTTCTGAACATTTTTTTGTCTCCTTTTCTTTTGGGGACAGCGTTTATTTTTTAGCAGATAGGCACAACTGTTTTCAAATTCAAAACAATTCTGCTTATTTGCTAAAAATAAATTCACAGTCCCGTTTTTTAATATACATGAAAAGCAAGCGAAACTTCCCAAATAGAAAGGCTCGCTTGCTTTTTTGCACTACTTTCTAAGACCTAACTTTGCAACTAAAGCACGGTATCTTTCAATATCCTGTGACTTTAAGTAGTTAAGCATATTACGTCTTTTACCAACCATAATCAAAAGACCACGTCTTGAGTGATGATCCTTCTTATGAAGATTTAAGTGCTCATCATTCAGATGGTTAATTCTCTCGGTCAAAAGCGCGATCTGAACCTCCGGCGAACCGGTGTCTCCCTCATGGGTTGCATAGGTTGCAATAATCTCTTGCTTACGCTCTTTTGTCATCATTTTCACCTCCTATTTTCTAAACATCCCCGTATGCTGAGTGACCGTTGGTGATTCGGCAGACTAAGCATAGGTTTTCACTTTTAAGCATTGCCAAATTAGCCGCGGTTGAAACGCTTGTTGAAC
>CAKSPN010000204.1 GCA_934481375.1 uncultured Clostridia bacterium | reverse complement strand
GTGTTCGATTGTTTCAAAGGCGGACAAGACTGGACGCAAGCAAGAAAAATGATATTAAGCAGATATTCACATCCTGATTTTACCAATGTGGTGCAAAATCTCGGATTTGTTCTGATTGCGCTTTTGTACGGAAAAAAGGATATGCGAAAAACCATAAACATCGCCTTAAAATGCGGATATGACACAGACTGCACATGTGCAAGCGCTGCGGCGATAGTCGGAGCGATGATAGGCTACAAAGGCTTGGGCGAGGAAATAACGGGACTTATAAAGGACTATTTTATATGCGGTATCGATATTGTAAGACCGTCGGACAGCATAAAAGGACTGGCAAAGGATACGATAAAGATTGCGCTTAAGATAGACAATCCTTGTCTTAATGTAACCGATATTCCCGAAGAATACAGCGTAACGAATAAAACAGTGCCGAAGCTTGAAATAATAAAAGCGACCGAGGAGGGTTTAGCAGCAGAGCTTTCAAAAATACAGCCGATAAAATATCACGTATACGGTCCGTATTTTGAACAGCTCGATCAGCCGATGAACCCCGACTATCCGAGTCCGCACGGTGAGGGCTGCGTATTGCCGGATATTGTGTGTATGGTAAACAGCGAAGTTTTTCTTAATAAAGAATACATAGACGAAACTGCCCTTAATATGCCCGAAAATGACTTTATAGGCACAGTTTCGGCATATGAGGACATAATTCCTCTTGAAGAAACGGTAACGCTTGAGGGACAAATGTGCGTCTATCTCAAAACAACCGTTGCTTCCGATAAGGCTCAAAAGGTATGGGGCGTAATCGGAAACACCGACGGGTTTAAAATGTGGGTAAACGGCAAGGAAGTCCTCGCTAAGGACGAAATACGCCTTTATACGCCGTACAATAATTTCTGCCTTATGGATTTTAATGAGGGGGATAATGAAATAATCATAAAACTTCTCAGAAGAACGGACAGTATGAAATTTGCTTTGGGATTTAGAATATATAACGGCGACCACTGGCACAAAACAAAATGGCATACGGATCTTATATATAAATAAAAAACAGGCAAAGCCTGTTTTTTTTATTTCAGGATACAAAAAAGAGGAGCAAATTTTGCTCCTCTTTGGCGATCCGGATGAGGCTCGAACTCACGACCTCTAGCGTGACAGGCTAGCGTTCTAACCAACTGAACTACCGGACCGTATTTTTGACTGCTTTATTATTATACACATAACGTTATCGTTTGTCAAGTAAAATTTTAAAAAAAATTAAATTTTTTACGGCAAAAGCTGTTGACACAGGTAAAATAAGGTGTTATAATATATACGAACATATATTCGATATTAATGTAATTTAATTGTAACGTGTATGTAATTGATTTTTTTCTATATTGTGTTTATAATAGAAAACGTACATCAAAAACACAACATCTTGTGGTTCAAGATAAGATTTATTGATATATATACGATTGTGAAAGGGGAAAGAACAATGTATGTTGTAAAGAAAGACAACACAAAAGAAGCATTTAACGTTCAAAAAGTTGTTAATGCGGTCAACAAGTCTGCGTTTCGTGTGCTTGTTAAATTTACCGATGAAGAAAAAGATTTTATATGCAAATTCGTAACCGAAGAAGCCGAAAAGATGGGCAAAGAGGATATTAAGATTGCCGAAATGCATAATATCGTCGAGGGTGCTCTCGAAAAGGTAAATCCGAAGGTTGCAAAAAGCTACAGGGATTACAGAAACTATAAGCAGGATTTCGTGCAGATGCTTGACGAGGTTTATAAAAAGAGCCAGTCGATTATGTACATCGGCGACAAGGAAAATTCAAACACGGACAGTGCGCTTGTTTCGACAAAGAGAAGCCTTATTTTCAATCAGCTTAATAAAGAACTTTATAAAAAATTCTTCCTCACAACCGAGGAACTGCAGGCAATACGTGACGGATATATTTATATTCACGATATGTCCGCACGCCGTGATACAATGAACTGCTGTCTTTTTGACGTAGAAAATGTTTTAAAGGGCGGCTTTGAAATGGGTAATCTGTGGTATAACGAACCGAAAACGCTCGATGTTGCATTCGATGTTATAGGCGATATAGTGCTGTCGGCGGCAAGTCAGCAGTACGGCGGTTTTACGGTACCGTCCGCAGAACTTATCCTGGAACCGTATGCGGAAAAATCGTATGCAAAATACATTAAAAAATATCTCGGACTCGGACTTGATCAAAAGAGAGCCGAGGAGGAGTCTTTAAAAGACGTTGAGCGTGATTTCGAACAGGGTTTCCAGGGATGGGAATACAAGTTTAACTCCGTATCGTCAAGCCGAGGCGATTATCCGTTTATAACGGTAACCGCAGGTACGGGCACGGGCAGATTTGCAAAAATGGCTACCATTGCAATGCTCAAGGTGCGTATGAACGGACAGGGCAAAGAGGGCAGAAAAAAGCCTGTGCTGTTCCCGAAAATCGTTTTCCTGTATGATGAAAATCTGCACGGCGAGGGCAAGCCGCTCGAAGATGTTTTTGAAGCAGGCATAGAATGTTCGTCAAAAACAATGTATCCCGACTGGCTTTCGCTTACAGGTGACGGCTATGTTCCGTCAATGTACAAGAAATACGGCAAAATTGTTTCGCCTATGGGCTGCCGTGCGTTCCTTTCGCCATATTATAAGCGTGGCGGAATAGAACCTGCCGATGATAAAGACGAGCCTGTGTTTGTCGGACGTTTCAATATAGGCGCAATATCACTGCATCTTCCGATGATACTGGCTAAGGCAAGACAGGAAAGCAGAGATTTTTATGAGGTGCTTGATTATTATCTCGAACTGATCCGTCAGCTCCATATAAGAACATATGAATACCTCGGTGAGATGCGTGCATCAACCAATCCGCTTGCATACTGCGAGGGCGGTTTCTACGGCGGACATCTGGGACTTTATGATAAAATAAAGCCGCTTTTAAAATCATGTACGGCGTCTTTCGGCATAACCGCATTCAACGAATTACAGGAGCTGTACAACAAAAAATCTCTTGTTGAAGACGGGGAATTTGCCATAAACGTATTACAGCACATCAACGATAAAATCAACGAATTCAAGAAAGAGGACGGTATCCTCTACGCTATATACGGAACTCCGGCAGAATCACTGTGCGGACTTCAGGTAACACAATTCAGAAAGAAGTACGGAATTATAGAAAAGGTTTCGGACAGACCGTATGTTTCAAACAGTTTTCATTGCCATGTTACGGAGGATATTACTCCCATTCAGAAACAGGATCTTGAGAACAGATTTTGGAATTTGGCAAACGGCGGAAAAATACAGTATGTAAAATATCCGATTGCATACAACAAAGAGGCAATAAGAACGCTTGTGCGC
>CAKSPN010000203.1 GCA_934481375.1 uncultured Clostridia bacterium | reverse complement strand
TTCCGATACCATTTCGCCGTCCGTAAACGTATAGCCGTCGGGTGAATTTTTCGTGCCGGGGTCCTCCGTATACTCGTTCATAAGCTTATCAAAATCCTCGCCAGCATTTACTCTTGCAAGTATGCCGTCGGCTTTTGCCTTTGCTTCCGCATCATCGCTCTCATCAGCCATTATAAGTATGTGCTTTGCACGGTAATAATGAGTATTGTAGTAATCCTTTATCTCATCGTCCGTAACCTCAAGTCCCATTTTTTCCTGAAGCTTGTCCTTTAAAACATCCGCCGCAAGAACTTCCTCAACAAACTTTTCGTTAAGTCCCTTTTCCTTAAGGTACTTATTGAACTCCGTTGTTCCGCCCTGTTCCTTACGAAGGCTTATAAGCGTGGATTTAATAAGCTTGTCGTCGTCATCGTCTGTTTCAATGCCCATTTTGTCGCACAGTTCGATAACAATTCGGCTGTTTATCGCCTGCTTAACCGAATTTTCCGCCTCGTTATCCGTAAATCTGTAGTTGTCGCTGTAAAACTCCGCTTCCGCCTGCGTTACCTTATGTCCTCCCACAACTGCGGCAGCCGGTCCCTGTGACTGCAATGCGCAGCCCGAAAGCGCAACAACTCCCGCAATAGCCAATGCTGTAATCTTTCTCATAAATTTCTTCCTTTCCCTGTTTTTGAATATACCATTATTATAACATTTTATTTCGCATTGTCAACTGTATTTTTCTGCATTTCGCAAATAACCGGCAAAAGCCCGTTCAGATATTGCAGAGGATTTGTACCCTCGTCCGTTCTGAAAGTTATTGCAGGTTTTTCCGATGCAGATATTTTTATGCGTTTGGGATACTTGGTATCGAGCGCAAATATCGTTTTTGCGTCAATGCAGTCCTCGTTGAATTTAAGTTCTATACCGTTTCCGTGCTGAGATATTTCATATATTCCGCACTCACGTGCCTTAATTTTCAGCGCCGACACATCTATAATGTTCTGCACAAACCTCGGAATATCTCCGTAGCGGTCGATAAGTTCGTCTTCTATCTCAAACTTATCGCTCTCGTTTTCAATCGCCGCAATTTTCTTGTAAATATCTATGCGCTGATTATCGTTTTCGATATAGCTTTCCGGCAGATATGCGTTTATGTTTATATCAATCGACACGCCCGTATCACGCTTTTTCTCCGTTCCCTTAGCCTCGTCTATGCTTTCCTGCAAAATTTTGCAGTACATATCGTATCCGACGCTCTCCATATGCCCGTGCTGTTCCGCACCGAGAATATTTCCCGCGCCCCTGATTTCAAGGTCGCGCATCGCTATTTTAAATCCTGACCCGAACTCCGTAAACTCCTTTGCCGCACGCAGTCTTTTCGACGCCACGTCGGAAAGTATGCTGTCACGCCTGTAGGTAAGGTACGCATATGCCGTCCTGTTTGAACGTCCTACACGTCCCCGAAGCTGATACAGCTGTGCCAGACCCATTCTGTCGGCGTTTTCTATTATGATGGTGTTTGCGTTCGGTATATCGAGTCCCGTTTCAATTATCGTTGTGCATACGAGTATGTCAATATCGCCGTTTACCATATCGTACATTATGCCCTCAAGCTCATCTTCATGCATTTTGCCGTGTCCCACGGCAACCTCCGCATTCGGGAACTGAGATTTGAGCCATTCGGCTTTGCGGTATATTCCCTGCACCTTGTTGTACAGATAAAACACCTGTCCGCCTCTCGAAAGCTCGTTCCTTACGGCGTTTAACACAACCTCGGGATTATCCTCAAGCACATATGTCTGCACGGGATAGCGGTTTTCGGGCGGTTCGGTAAGCACGCTCATATCACGTATGCTTGTCATCGCCATATGCAGTGTCCGCGGTATCGGCGTTGCCGTCATTGTAAGCACGTCCACGTTTTTCTTTATTTCCTTTAAACGCTCCTTATGCGCCACTCCGAAACGCTGTTCCTCATCAACCACCAAAAGCCCCAGATCGTGAAACTCCAAATCCTTTGATAATATGCGGTGCGTTCCGATTATTATGTCTATTTCTCCCGTTTTGAGCTTTTTTATTATTTTTTTCTGCTGTGCGGCGCTCCGAAATCTTGACAGCATTTCAACCTTTATCGGGAAGTTTTCCATACGCTTTAAAAACGTTTCGTAGTGCTGCATCGCAAGCACCGTTGTCGGACACAAATATGCTACCTGTTTTGAGTCGCAAACCGCCTTAAAAGCCGCACGTATGGCAATCTCCGTTTTGCCGAAGCCCACATCTCCGCACAAAAGTCTGTCCATAGGCTTTGTGCTTTCCATATCCTTTTTTATTTCCTCAACGGAGCGCAGCTGATCGTCCGTTTCACGATACGGGAACGTGTCCTCAAACTCACGCTGCCAGGGCGTATCTGCGCTGAACGCATACCCCTTTGCCCCCGCTCTTTCGGCATACAGCTTTATAAGGTCTTTTGCGAGATCGTCCGTTGCTTTTTTTACACGCTGTTTTGTTTTGTTCCAGTCAGCGCCGCCGAGTTTGTTCAGCTTCATTTTCCTGTCGGTATCGCCGCCGACATATTTGTAAAGCATATTCAGCTGATCTATCGGCACATACAGAATATCCGTTCCCTGGTACTGAATTTTGAGATAATCCTTTGTTATCCCTCCCACAACCATTTTATGCGTGCCGAGATAACGTCCTATACCATGCACCGCATGAACAACATATCGTTTTCGTTTATATCGTTATACGATTTTATTCTGTTCGCATTATCGATATTTCGTTTGTTTCTGCGGCGCTTTTGCTCAAATATTTCGCTGTCGCTTATAACAACTGTGCGTATTTCGGGATATTCAAAGCCTTTGCCGAGACTTCCACGGACAATATTTGTCCGTCCCTCGGTGATTTCGCCACCGTCGGGGACAATTTTTGTCTTTATACCACGTTCATTGAGAACTCCCGAAAGATTTTCTCCCCTGCCGCGGGTTGACACGAGTATTATCGAAGTATATCCGTCCTTCTGCCACTTTTCCAGATCCTCATACAAATAATCGATTTTACCGTGGAACGATATTGTCGTTTTCGTGGTAAACATTTCGAGATATTTGTAATTGAAATCGGTTTTTGTATGCGAAAGTTCGTCTATCGAAATAACCTTTTTCTGCGTTATTTGATCTATAAGCTCATCATAGTGTGCGAAAAAGCTTTCCTTTGTCCGCTTGCCTATGACCTCTTTTTGCTTTAACTCCGTAATAAGTTCGCCCTTTTCCCACTCAAAGGATTTCCCACGCTCCGCAATACGCTTGGGGTCTACCACAAACACAAAGCTGTCATCGGAAAAATAGTCGGCGATTGTCGGGATTTTTCCGTAAATCATTGACGCATATTTGTCTATCGACGG
>CAKSPN010000202.1 GCA_934481375.1 uncultured Clostridia bacterium | reverse complement strand
CGTTATAATAACGGTGCTTGTCTGCTTGTTTTTGGGAATAGGAATAACGCAGTGTGTGAAGTCGGAAAAGTTTGACCTGACGGTTGTATATTCGGGAGGCAGATACATACCCGATACCGAAGTTGAAAAGATAGAGGAAATTGTAAGCCGACACGTTGATGACATTGACGGCGATGGCAAGCAGAATGTTTTTTTTGAACAGCTTAATGTGTCCTCCGACAAATCCGATATGCAGTACAATTCCGCAATGCAGACAAAACTGCTTGTCGAAATGCAGAGTAACGAAGCGTTTATTTATATAATGGACGGGGAGAGAATGAGAGAAATTCTCGATAATCCCAACGTGTGCGAAGCATTTGTTCCCGTAAAGGAATGGGTGCAGGACGTTGTGGACGAGGAGCTTATGTACGGCTCGGACGGTGAAATGAGGGCAGTTTCTTTAAGAAACAGCAAGGCTCTTACCGAAGCCGGAATAAAGTGCGATGATTTGTACGTATTTATTATGGAAAACGTAAATGAAAAAGGCAGTCAGTATTACGAAAACGACGTAAAAATTGCCAATGAGCTGATAAAATGATTGCAGGGAGGTCAGATTTGGCACTTGAGAAACGAGATGTATGCGAATATGAATTATTCTCGGAGTACAAACGTACCCGTGACATACATTTAAGAGATGAAATTGTTGAATCATACATATATATAGCGGAAATTCTGTCACGCAAATTTATAAACCGCGGTATCGACTATGACGATATATTCCAGGTGGCGTCAATGGGCGTGCTTTATGCGGTAGAACGCTTTGATCCCGATCGAGGCGTTAAGTTTGCGACTTTTGCAACGCCTACCGTAATGGGCGAGATAAGACGGTATTTTCGTGATAAGGGAAATTTTGTAAGAATTCCGAGACGTCTGTACGAAGTGTTTTACCGTGCGGAGCGTATAAAACGCCAATCGGCGGATATGAGCGATTCGGAGCTTGCAAGACGGCTCGATTTGCCCGACAAGGTGATAAAGGAAGCAAACGAGGCGGGCGGAGCGGCATTTATGAAATCGCTTGAGTACGAGGCGTTTGCGGACGGTACGCTCAGCCTTTCAAATGTACTCGGGGCAGAAGATAATCATTTTCTTATGCTTGAAAACAGAGATTTTATAGATTACTGTATGAAACAGCTCGGCGATACGGAAAGAAAGTTTGTTAAAATGCGATATGATGACGAAATGAGTCAAAAAGAAATAGCAAAAGTTCTCGGAGTGTCGCAGATGCAGGTTTCGCGAATGGAAAAGAGCGTATTGAAAAAATTCAGAAACTGGTATTTCAGAGATTAGGAGGAACATTGAATGCTTACACAGTCAAAAAAAGAATTTATTGAATTTATGATGGACTCCGATGTTTTAAGGTTCGGTGACTTTGTTACCAAAAGCGGACGAAACACGCCGTATTTTGTTAACACGGGGAACTACAAAACCGGAAAACAGATAGCCGTCTTGGGTAAATTTTACGCAAAGCTTGTAAAAGAAACCTGCGGCACGGAGTTTGACGCAATGTTCGGTCCGGCGTATAAGGGTATTCCGCTTGCCGCTTCGTGTGCGGCGGCTTTATATAACGAATACGATATTGATAAACCGTATTTCTTTAACCGCAAGGAGGCAAAAGACCATGGTGAGGGGGGCTCGCTTGTCGGATATAAGCCGAAAGACGGTGACAGGGTTATCATAATCGAGGACGTTATAACCGCAGGTACCGCAATAAGGGAAACGATGCCTGTATTAAAGGGCTCGGCGGACGTTTCGGTAAAGGATATGTTCATTTCCGTAAACCGATGCGAAGTCGGAAAAATCCCCGGAAAAACCGCCGTTACGGAGGTAATGGAGGATTACGGTATAAACGTACATTCGATCGTTACCGTGCTTGACATTTACCAATATTTAAAAGAGGACGGCTCTTACGGCGATGTTCTCGGAAATATGGAACAATATATGGATAAATATTGTCTATATTAATAAGACAAAGAATAAAAAGGAGAGGGTTATTTATGAAATTTAAAGCTATGTTATGCGCTGCGGCTGCGGCGGTTATGATGTTCGCGGGAACTGCGGCAATGGCGGAGGAGGACGTTGTTACCGTAATGGTGGATAACGAGAAAGTTGAGTTCGACCAAAATCCGATAATTCTGGACGGAACAACGCTTGTGCCTATTCGCGCTGTGTTCGAAAAAGCGGGCGCTCAGGTGGATTGGGACGGAAATACCCGTACCGCAACGCTTGTAAAAGGCGATTACACCGTTACAATAACGGTCGGCGACAGCGCATTGTACAAAAACGGTCAGGCGGTGCCGCTTTCGGTATCGGCAATTGTTTATAACGACCGTATTCTTATCCCTGTTCGTGCAATAGGCGAGGCAATGGATTTTGATATTAACTGGGACGGTTTCCATTCAACCGTATTTGTCGGAACGGACGGCACGGAGTATCGTCCTTATGCGGCAAGACGCTATGCGTTCCGTGAAACCGCAGAGGCGGCAAAGTTCTATTCGGAGCAGTCGGTAGACTGGAGCGAGGTTGACGTAAACGGCGACGGAAGTCTTGACGATATTACATTTACACGTTCTTTGGACGTTGCAAACGAAAAATCGCCGCTTATTATAATAAACGGCAGAGATTACAGCCACGTGCTTAAATTTATGAAGAGTACATATGCCATTGCGGTGGTTGATATAGACAAAAACGACTCTGCAAGAGAGCTTATGATAGTCGAAGGCGGAGATAATCTCACGGCATGGTTCTTCAGATTTGACGGAAACAATCTTTTTCCGATAACCAACGGCAACGGAAACGCATCGATAAAATTTGTATCCAAGCTGTTCTTTGACGAGAGAAGCTATATACTTTCAGACCTTGAGGGTATGTGCTGTATGGATATAATGATTACGGGAAGCGCATATCAGCTTGAGGATAACGTTATAACTCAGTACAGAGTTTCAAACGCAAGCAAGATTATACCGAGAAAGTTTGTGCGCAAGTATGACGATAATATGATTTATTACTATACTCCGACCGATACGTATAAGCCGGGAACATATAAAGGCGGCTCAAAGTATACAATGGCGGCTAAGGAATTTGAACGGGTAGATTATTCGTTTGAGGTTCTCAATATGTATATTGACGAAACAAACCCGTCATACATTGAACTGTACGTTGAGTTCCCGAACGGTATAAAGGCAGTGCTTACGCCGTTCGGCGCATAATGGGGTGATTACTATCAGAAAAATATTAACGTTTTTGGCGGTTGTTTCGGCAGTTCTTATCTGCTCGGTTTCGGCGTATGCATACAATGTGGTGGATTTGCCGGACAGCATGACGTTTGCCGACGCACTGGGCATATA
>CAKSPN010000201.1 GCA_934481375.1 uncultured Clostridia bacterium | reverse complement strand
ATCTACAGTATATCAGAAAAAATGCATTTTCCGAATTGTTAGGGAAAACTCACAATTTAATTTGTTGTGAAAAAATATCCTTTCCCGTAAACCGAAACGATGTCGTAATCATCTGCGTTTTCGGTGTTGATTTTCTTTTTCAGGTTGCCTATATGAAAGCGTATTGTACGGGTGTCGTCGGCGGACGGCACTCCCCATACGGCTTCGTACAATTCTTTCGGCGAAAAAATCCTGTTTTCGTTTTTCACCAAAAGCAGTAGCAGCGCAAACTCCTTAACGGTGAGGTTTGCGTCCTTTCCGTCTACAAAAGCCTTGTTTTTTGAAATTTCCAAAGTAACGGAACCTTTTTGTATAAAATCCGAACGTATTGCTTTAAAATGGCGTTCCAAAAGGCGCTCGGCAACCGCAATCAGCTCATCAAAGCTGTACGGCTTGGTGAGGTAATAATCTCCTCCCCGTCCGAGACCCTCCACCTTGTCGGAAATCTCATTTTTACCCGTCAGAAACATTACCGGGTTGTCGCTTGTACGCCTGAAATTTTCGCATATGTCGTAACCGCTCCCGTCGGGAAGCATTATATCAAGAATAAGCATATCGGGCGTGACGGAGGACAATAGGCGATAGCTTTCTTCAGCCGTGCCCGCTGTAATAACATCATACCCGCGGCGTTTGAGCATTCGTGCATTTATTCTTAAAACCTCCGGCTCGTCTTCAACTATAAGTATTGTCGGTTTTGTCATATCCATTTACTTTTCCTCACTAAACGGCAGAGTAAAAGAAACCTTTGTTCCCTTGCCGAGTTCGCTCTCAATCCATATCTTACCGCCATGCGCCTCTATTATCTGATGGCACACAAAAAGCCCTATTCCGTGACGCCAGTATTCACGGCTCACGGAGACATATCCTTCAAACGCTTTTTCTTTTATTTCCTCGCTCATTCCCTCGCCGTTGTCGGCAACGGAAACAAGCTGATTTGAGCCTCGGCGTTCAAGAGTGATTGTAATAACGCCGTTTTGCGTATGCTGTATACTGTTTGACAGCAGATTTGTTATTACCTGTATAATTCTTGCGTAATCCGCACGGATCGGCGGCAGGCTTTCATCAAGATTAAACACGATTTCATTATTGCCGAAAGAAACGGTCTTTGCGCTCTCACGCAAAAGCTGTGACAGGCGCACGGAGGAAATATCAAGTGCAAGCCTGCCCTGCTCGATTGCAACGGTGTCCATAAGTTCGACAACAATGCGGTCAATCCGCACGACCATTTTTTCTATGGTTCTTTGGTTTTCTTTCATTGTTTCAATTTCGGGACACGGCTCATCAAGCAGTTCAAATGTATCACGTGCATGCAGGTTTATTGCATTTAAAGGATTTTTTATTTCGTGCGCAACCGTTGTAAGAAATACGGATTTCACCTCATCATGACGTTTTAACAGCTTATTCTGCTCCGCAAGCTGTTTTCTCTGACATTCATATTCACGAAGATGCAGAAACAGAACCGCTCCGCACGAAATACTTACCGCCGTTGTTGTAACCAGAATATCCGTAAGCATTTCCGCATCGGTATGAAACCATGTTACAAACTGTGGATTGAGATAGCCGATAACGCAGACCGCAATGTATTCCGCTATTTCCGCAAAAGACACCAAAAGCGCCTTTGCCCCCGTCAGCATCAACACGGTAAACAGCACCGCAAAGATAAACATTGACGGCATACCGCCTTTGTATCCGCCAGAGGCAAAGAAAAGTATCGGGAATAAAATCATAAAAATAGTAACAATGGTGACGGTATATCCGATTTGATATTTCCCCGTTTTGTATGTAAAAATCACAAGCCCTGCGGAAAGTACGGTCAGCACAGCGCTCAATACTGTACTTGCCCACATTGCTGTGACTATGTTTAATATAAGCGTTGCGGCGCTTATCCCGACTCCCGCAATTGCAAGAATGTTAAAAAGCCTGACACGGAAATCAAGATCTCTGTCAAACAGCCGCACCGCAAATTTTTTCAGCCTTGCACCCAATAAAAATCCCTCCGTTACTGCGATTTCGTATCTTAATTATACTGTATAATTTTGCAATAATCAAGAGAAATTTTGCAAGGCTGTACGTCCATTTTCGGAAGCGACGGGAGCGTAAGCTTTTCAATCTGACGCTTTGCTTTTATTTCCTGAACAATTCCGATTTCCGTATTTATAATGATTACGAGAATAAAAAGTATGTTTTTCCAGGCCACGACTGCGGCAAGGGATATTGCAATCAATAAATTTAACAAATTGAATACCGTACAGATATTGTCTTTCAAAATCTGAGGTGTTGTTTTTATTACGCTGTTATCCATAAGTATCACTCCTGCATTTTGTTTTTCAATTTATTATACGCAGGAAAGGCAAAAAGGCCGGAATAAAAGTCCACCCGCACAGTGAACCGGAATTGTCAAACCATTCTCCCGTTTTGATACAGTCTGTCTTAAATTGATCGCTCTGATGAATTGAATGTTTCTTCAAATATCTGTTTTAGAACTTCATTCCGTCAACATATCTCGCACTCGCAGGCGAAAAAAAACAGCTTTGACATTGAGTCAGAGCTGTTTTTTGTATTATTGGTTATCCGCAATAAATTTCTCCGCTGTTTTTATTGCTTTTAATACTGTTTCTTTAGCAGGACCGCCCGTTACTTTTCTGTCGTTCACACAGGTTTCCATACTGATTGCGTTATAAATATCATTTTCGATTATATCCGAAAATTTCTTATATTCATCAAGCGAAAGTTCATCGAGCGCTTTATTATTCTCTATGCAATAGAATACCAGATTTCCGACAACGGCATGCGCCTCACGAAACGGCATACCCTTTTTCACAAGATAATCCGCCGCATCGGTGGCATTTGTAAAGCCGCCTTTTGAGCCTTTTAGCATATTATCCTTTCTGACCGTCATTGTATCTATCATACAGCAGAACACAGGCAGACACAGCTTGACCGTATCTATGCTGTCGAAAATCGGCTCTTTATCCTCCTGCATATCCTTATTGTATGCAAGCGGAAGTCCTTTCATTGTGGTGAGGAGTCCCATAAGATGACCGTACACACGTCCCGTTTTGCCGCGGATAAGCTCCGCCACGTCCGGATTTTTTTTCTGCGGCATAATAGACGAACCCGTTGAATATGCATCGTCCATTTCGACAAATGCAAATTCGTGGCTTGACCACAATATAAGCTCCTCGCAGAAACGGCTTAAATGCATCATTACAAGCGACAGACAGTTTGCCAGTTCTATAACAAAATCACGGTCGGAAACACCGTCGAGCGAATTTTGCGTTACGCCCTCAAAGCCGAGAAGCTCCGCCGTATATTCCCTGTCAAGCGGATACGTTGTTCCGGCAAGTGCGCCC
>CAKSPN010000200.1 GCA_934481375.1 uncultured Clostridia bacterium | reverse complement strand
GGTATAAAGGTAATCGACCTTTTGGAGCCGTACCCCAAGGGCGGAAAAATAGGACTTTTCGGCGGCGCAGGCGTCGGAAAGACGGTACTTATTCAGGAGCTTATTCATAACGTTGCAATGGAACACGGCGGTTACTCGATATTTACGGGAGTCGGCGAGCGTTCGAGAGAAGGTAACGATCTGTGGCGTGAAATGAACGAGAGCGGAGTTTCGAGCAAAACCGCACTTGTGTTCGGTCAGATGAACGAGGCTCCGGGCGTAAGAATGAGAGTTGCGCTTTCGGGTTTGACGATGGCGGAATATTTCAGAGATAAGGAAAACAAAGACGTACTTTTGTTTATCGATAATATTTTCAGATTTGTCCAGGCGGGCAGTGAAGTTTCAACGCTTCTCGGCAGAATGCCGTCGGCGGTAGGTTATCAGCCGACGCTTGCGGAGGAAATGGGCGCATTGCAGGAGCGTATAACGTCAACGTCAAACGGTTCTGTAACGTCTGTTCAGGCGGTTTATGTGCCTGCGGACGATTTGACCGACCCTGCTCCGGCAACAACGTTCTCGCACCTTGACGCAACAACGGTTTTAAGCAGAAAGATTTCCGAACAGGGTATTTATCCCGCAGTCGATCCGCTTGAATCGAGTTCACGTATTCTCGAAGCGGATATTGTCGGCGAAAAGCATTATGAAATCGCAAGACGTGTGCAGGAAATACTCCAGAAATACAGAGAATTGCAGGATATTATAGCTATCCTCGGTATGGAGGAATTGAGCGAAGAGGACAAGAACACGGTAACACGTGCGAGAAAAGTTCAGAGATTTCTCTCACAGCCTACGCACGTTGCCGAGAAATTCACCGGTATTCCGGGAATATACGTGCCGCTTTCCGAAACGCTCAGAGGTTTTGAAGCGATTATAAACGGCGAAGCCGACGAATATCCGGAGGCAGCTTTCTATAATGTCGGAACAATAGATGATGTTAAAAAGAAAGCCGAGAAAATAAGGAACGGTGAAATATAATGAATACGTTTAAGCTTGTGTTCCTTGCCTCGGATAAGCCGTTTTATGAGGGCGAGTGCGAGTCGCTCGAAGTGCCGACCGACGCAGGACAGTACGGAGTGCTGGCAAATCATATGAATTTGATTTCCGCAATCATTCCGGGTACGCTGAAATTCAGAATACCCGGTGAGGAAACATTCCGCATTGCGGCGGTGTCGCAGGGACTTATGAAGATTGAGGACAATGAGGTGCTTATCCTTGCCGATACGGCGGAGCGCCCGGAGGAAATCGATATAAATATTGCCAAACGTGACGCCGAGGAGGCGAAAGAGGCAATATTGCAGAAAAAGAGTATTCAGGATTATAAATCCGCTCAGGCAAAAATGGCAAGAGCGATTAACCGCCTGAGAGTTAAAGAAAGTAAATATAATTAATGTTTCGGATTACGAAAACGCAGAACACCCCAACGGTATGTACCGTTGGGGTGTTTTGGATTTTTGCTGTTTATTCCGCCGCCCGCGTCGACCCTAAACGGCACGTGTATATTTGTTTCTCGCCGGTATGGGACGATGCCCTCATCGTCCCTATTGTCAAATTATTTTAATTGAATGGCAATGCGTACTTAATATATGCGTGTTGAAATGTTAAATTAATCAGTGTATAATAATTATGTCGGATTATTCCGATAAGGCAGTCTTGGAATGAACATTCCGTGGACGGCTCGCCCTGCAACCCCGTTATAACGGAGGAATGGGGTGTTGCTTGTGAAAAAGTACATATTAAAAATACTGATTTTCATAATTATATTTTTGATTATTTTTCAGATAAAAGCAAACTAGTCGCCCACTCTCCCAAAAGTAGCGACTAGTTTTCGTAAAACTTGGCGAGCTGTTCCAACAGACTGCCTTTTTCTATATATATTATACCGCTGACATAATAATTTGTCAACGTTTTTTTTATTTCATGGCGGTTAAATTTACCGAACTCCGCGTGGGGAGGGTCAATGTGGGCATCGACCCCTACGGATACTTGTTTGCGTTTACCGGTAGAGGACGATGCCCACATCGTCCCTTTTGTGAAACCGAACACCAAATCTCATTGCCTCATATGCTCATGTTGCCGCAATTATGCTTGTCACATTACACAAAGAGTTCAAAACATATTTGTACTTAGTGACAATTTAGCAAAAAACAGAAAAAAGCTATTGAAATTTTATGAAAAAGATAGTATAATCTAACTATGAAGTCAGGTTTGGTATTGTATTATTACATGGACAAACCAATGTTTTTTCCCGGTAATGAAAGAGAGAGGTGCTACGGGAACAAACAATAAAAAAATATTAAATAAAAAGGAGATTAATATAATGAAAGGATTAAAATTATTGACTTCTTTATTGGCTGTAGGTGCTGTTTCAACAATATTTGCGGCAGCTTCGTTTGCAACTGATTTTACTGCAAACGCAACATATACAGCAGGCGCAGACGGTGCGGCGGCAACTGTAGCAATTACAGGACTTGATAACTATGCTGCTGACAATACTGTAGGCGACTACACAGTTGTTATTTTAAATGCAGATGTTGAGAATCCTGCAGATTCAAACATCGTGTACGTTATGCAGGGAACAAAGGAAGAGATTTCAACTGCTAAGTTTGCTAATCTCACAACAGACGGTACATATTACGTAAGAGTCGGCGGCTCATCACAGGGTATTGCTAAGGCTACGTTTACTGTAGGCGGAGGAACAACTCCGGAGAAAAAGGTATTAGTAGGCGATGTAGATGGTGACGGCGAAGTTACGTCATCAGACGCAACTGAAGTTTTATGTAAAACAGTTAGCCTGGAATCAAAGATAACAGAAACACCTGAAAAGAATGATGCATATTATGCTGCTGCATATTGTGATGGTGATGCTGTTGTTACTGCATCAGATGCAACTGAAGTTTTATGTAAAACAGTTAGCTTGGAATGCAATCCTCTTGTAGGAACCGAAGTAGTGAAAGGCTCTATAGGAGAATAATTCTATAAAATTAATAAGGAGAATGAATATTATGTTAAAGAAGATTATTGCCGGTTTAGCAGCAGCAATTATGACTATTTCGGCTGTTGCAACGGTTTCTTATGCGGATCCGACATATGATATTACTCTTGGTACGGGCGTTACACAGTCCACAGGAGTTGACCAGTATGGCAGCCAGTATTTCACAGTACGTTGTGACGATTTGGTAGGTAGCTATACATCAACATTACAGGTTTGGCTTAAAGTAACATCAGCAAATAAAGTTAAAACTGATAAAGCAAATAACTTTGAGTATGGTATATCAAGTGGTGACGCAAAAATAGGTATGTATGTTCCGGGCAGAAGTAAGACTTATTTGGCTGATTCTGCATTTACACAGAACGTACTTACAGAGTCTGATGG
>CAKSPN010000199.1 GCA_934481375.1 uncultured Clostridia bacterium | reverse complement strand
GTCCTGTGCCATACGTCGGTTTAATCCCCTGTGTTTTTCACAGCCGACAATATCATATTTTATATTATCGTACTCGCACTCGTCAAACATTCCAAGCTCAAAGCGTGTTTTGAACAGCTTTACAGCCGCCTCGGTAATTGTTTCCTCAGAAATAAGTCCTGCCGCCGCAGCCGCCTTAAGCGCACTGTATGCTGTACCGCAGTTAAGCTCACAGCCGTTGTTCAAAGCCAATGCGGCGCTTTCCGCTTTTGTTTTGGTGATTTTATGGTGTTCGTTAATATCGCATATTGCACCGCAGTCCGATACAACATATCCTTCAAAACCGAACTCTTTTCTTAAGATTTCTCCGAGAAGCGTTTTGCTTGCACAGCACGCCTCGCCGTTTACTCTGTTATATGCTCCCATAACCGCCGCCGGTTTTGCATTATCTATGCAATACTTAAACGCCCAAAGATATGTTTCGTATAAATCTTTTTCTCCGACATCGGCATTAAATTCATGGCGAAGATTTTCGGGTCCGCTGTGAACGGCAAAATGCTTGATTGTTGCGTCAAGCTTTCTGTATTCTCCGTCCCCCTGCAAGCCTTTTATAAATGCAACGCCCATTTTTCCCGTAAGATACGGGTCCTCGCCATAGGTTTCGTGTCCGCGTCCCCAACGGGGGTCTCTGAATATATTTATATTGGGCGACCAGTATGTAAGTCCCTGATATATATCGGTCTTGCCGAACTTTTTAAACTCGTTGTATTTTGCTCTTGCCTCGTCCGAAATCACATTCGCAACGCTGTACATAAGCTCGGTATCAAAGCTTGCTGCCATACCTATTGCCTGCGGAAATACCGTTGCCGAGCCAGCTCTTGCGACACCGTGGAGTCCCTCATTCCACCAATTATATGCCGGCACGCCCAGGCGTTCTATTGCCGGAGCATCATATTTAAGCTGTGACATTTTTTCCGCCAATGTCATTTTCGATACCAAATCCCTTGCCCGTTCTTCAAAATTCATATTGTTCCTCCAAACATAACATCATTTATTATGCTTTCAAGATATTCCTGTCTGCCGCTGTTTTTATCCTCGACAATATTTAGTTTTAGCGCATAATCCGAAAGCTCCGCAAGCGTGGTTTCACCGTTTACGATTTTCTTTCCGATACCGCTTTCAAATGACGAATATCTTTTCTTAACAAATTCATCTATTCTGCCGTCCCCGATAATCTTATAGGCAAGCTTCAGTCCGAGCGCAAAGCTGTCCATACCCGATATGTATGACAAGAAAATATCCTCGTCCGTCATAGACGCACGCCTCGGCTTTGCGTCAAAATTCAGACCGCCGTTTGTAAATCCTCCCGCACGCAGAACCTCAAGCATACAATATGTGCTGTTATATACATCTGTCGGGAACTGATCCGTATCCCAGCCGAGCAGCGTATCGCCCTGATTTGCGTCAATCGAACCGAACACGCCGTTGACCCTTGCCGTTGCCAGCTCATGCTGAAATGTATGCTGTGCAAGAGTTGCGTGGTTTGCTTCTATGTTCATTTTGAAATCCTTGCAAAGACCGTACTTTCTCAAAAATCCCAGTACCGTTGCGGTATCGAAATCATACTGATGCTTTGTCGGCTCTTTCGGCTTCGGCTCAATATAGAAGTCGCCGTCATAGCCTATCGAACGTGCATATTCAACCGACATTTTCAAAAGGCGTGCCATATTATCAAGCTCCAATGCCATATCGGTATTTAAAAGGGTTTCGTATCCCTCTCGTCCGCCCCAGAAAACATAGCCTTTTCCGCCCAATTCTGCGGTTATATCAATCGCTTTCTTTATCTGCGCCGCCGCATATGCGTAAACGTCCGCATTACAGCTTGTTCCCGCACCGTGAACATATCGTGGGTTATTGAACATATTCGCCGTTCCCCATAAAAGCTTTTTGTTGTATTTTTGCATATTCTCTTTCAAAATCGGAACTATAATGTCCAGATTTTTCTGAAACTCGCTTAAAGAGCTTCCCTCCGGCGCAATATCCTTATCATGAAAACAGAAATAATCTATGCTGAGCTTGTCCATAAGCTCAAATGCCGCAGCGGCTTTCTTCTTTGCAACCTCCATCGGGTCGGTTTCGCCGAATGACTTATCTATTGTGCCTGCTCCGAACATATCCGTACCGTCACCGCCGAGCGTATGCCAGTATGACAGTGCAAATTTCAAATGCTCACGCATAGGCTTTCCGTCAATGATTTCGTCGGGATTGTAATGCTTGAACGAAAACGGATTTTTTGATTTTGCTCCCTCATATTTTATTTTGCCTACGTTAAAATATTCTTTCATAGAACAACATTCCTTTCCTTTTACTGATTTTATTATTACATAATTTATTGTGAAATGCTATTCTTTAATTGTGCATTTATGGACAATTATTGCGATTTTTATTGACTGCAAAAATTCTATATGATACAATATTTATATTAAATACAAGCCGCAGGTGATTTTAATGCCAAACAGTTACTTTGAGCACATAAACAAAGGAAAGCCATACAGTCCTTACATAGGATTGTACGGCAAAAATCTATGTTTCCCCGCTCATTATCACGAGGAAATCGAGATAGTATATTTACATTGCGGAAAAATGACTGTAAACATAAATGATACAAGTATTGTCCTTAACGAGGGAGATATTTTTATTATCTCTCCCGGAGACATTCACAGCATGGCAACGGAGCCGAATTCTGTATCCTCCGTTTTTAAATTCTATACTCCGAAATCAATGTATCAGTATGATATTACCGCAAAAATCAGCACCGAACATACCTGCTATGATTTTTTCAAAAATGCAGCAGATAAAATTATAGATGAGTACACAAAAAAGTCTCCCGGATTTGAAATTGCCGTCTGCACGCTTGCAGACACGATTTTGCTTTCCGCAATACGCACACTTCACTCACCTTTGCTTGATGAGTCAAAAAAAGCTGCCAAAAGAAAATATATTGAGCTGTTGAAAAAAATAACTGATTATTGCGAAAATCACTATGAAGAACAAATATGTCTGAGCGATATAAGTTCCGAGTGCAGCTACTCGCAATACCATTTTTCACACATATTTAAAACGGTTACATCAATGAGTTTCCCGGATTTTTTATCATCGTTCAGAATTGAAAAGGCAAAGGAAAGGCTTTATTACAATACATCGATTTCAAAAGTTGCCTATGAGTGCGGTTTTAATAATCTGCGTTCGTTTAACCGTGCATTCAAAAAACACACAAGTGTTACTCCCCGTGAGTATATTGCAAGCCTTGCCGATAAATCGACATAAAATTATATGCACCTTCAAAAGAAGGTGCATTAGACTGTAGACAAACCTTAGAAGGTTTGTCTTCTTTGTTATTGGGAGTTTGAGGCGCTAACCTCAAGTTTAAATCGTTTCTGACGAC
>CAKSPN010000198.1 GCA_934481375.1 uncultured Clostridia bacterium | reverse complement strand
CGGTTCTTCAGATCGGAGGAAAGCTTACGGGCGGACTCGGCGCAGGTGCAAAGCCGGAAATCGGCAGACAGGCGGCTGAGGAAACAAAAGACGAAATAAAAAATCTTGTAAAGGATACGGAAATGGTATTCGTAACAGCCGGTATGGGCGGCGGCACGGGTACGGGTGCGGCTCCGATAATTGCCGAGGCGGCAAAGTCGATGGGCGTGCTTACCGTTGCCGTAGTAACGAAGCCGTTCTTCTTTGAAGGACCTCAGAGAATGAGAAACGCCGAGGAAGGTATAAAACAGCTTGCCGAAAAGGTTGACGCTATAGTTACCATTCCGAATGATTTACTGTTAAAGATAGCAGATAAGAAAGTAACAATAAAAGATTCCTTTAAGCTTGCGGACGATGTTCTCCGCCAGGGCGTTCAGGGAATTATAGAGGTTATTACACAGCAGGGAATAATGAACTGCGACTTTGCGGACGTTCGCACGATTATGAAGGACAGCGGCGTTGCACATATGGGTATCGGTATCGGAAAAGGCGAAAATGCCGCTCAGGATGCCGTTCATGCGGCAATAGAGAGTCCGTTGCTTGAGACAAATATCACGGGCGCAGAAAGCGTACTTCTTAATATCACGGGCGGAAGCGAATTCTCGCTTGTTGATATGGGCGAAGTTTCAGGTATCGTGCGTGATATGGTTTCGGAAGAAGCTAATATTATTGTCGGTACCGCTATGGATGAAAACCTTAAGGACGAAATAAAGGTAACTCTTATCGCAACAGGTCTTGACGGTGGTAAGAAAGACGCAGATGCGGAGGCAATAAGAAAGATTACTCCGAAATTTGCACAGCAGGGAAGAAGAACACCCTCGGGACTTACTTCATCTGTATCCGATCTTGATGACAGTGCAATCTTCCAGAGAAAACTCAGATCAAGAGCAAGCGATATTGATGTACCCGATTTCTTCAAAAAGAAGTAATTTAAAAAGCCGCTTTACAGCGGCTTTTTTCAGTAAAAAATAACGGCTGTAAAAATATTTTTACAGCCATTATTTTATTCTTCAAACGGCGGAATAAAGCTTTCGCTTGCCGCCTCACCGTCCTGAATATAGACATTTTCCATACCGAGATCGGCGCAATAGTTTATCATTGCATTGTAGTGCTTGGGGTTAAGCTTTTTATTAAGCTCGGGAAATCTTTTCACGTGTTCAAGCGGTGTATACTGGCTCATAAGGCTTACATACACGTTATTCTTATATTCACGGTAAATATAATCTATAATCTTTTTCGTGTCAAATAGCAGCCCCGGAAGCATCAGATGCCGTATAATCATACCTTTTTGCATAATCCCGTTTTCGTCAAACACAGGCTTGCCGACCTGATTGTACATTTCACGTATTGCCGATTTCGCAATATTGAAATAATCGGGTGCATTTGAATATTTAACGGCGTATTTGTTGTCAAAATACTTCATATCGGGCATATATATGTCGATGTATCCGTCAAGCGCTTTAATGGTTTCGGGATTTTCGTAACCGCTTGTGTTGTACAGTATCGGGAGAGTAAGCCCGTTTGCTTTTGCTGTGTCAAGCGCTTGTATTATAAGCGGTACATAGTGCGTGGGCGTGACGAGATTTATATTGTTTGCACCCTGCTTTTGAAGATCAAGAAAACAATCCGCAAGCTCCGATACCGAAATGATTTTTCCTTTATTTTCGGTACTTATATTGTAATTCTGACAGAATACGCATTTGAGCGTGCAGTGAGAAAAGAACACGGTTCCCGAACCGTGTTCTCCCGATATGCACGGTTCCTCCCAGAAATGAAGTGCGGAACGTGCAATTTTTATCTTTGCCGAAGCACGGCAATATCCCAATTCGCCGTTTATGCGGTCTGCACAGCATAAACGAGGGCATAACGTGCAGTGTGATAAATCCATATCACACCTCCGCGCATGCCGCTGAGGCGGCACAGGCGCCGTCGGCGGCGGCTGTGGTAAGCTGCCGCACCGACTTCCTGCGGCAGTCGCCTGCGGCAAATATGCCTTTGGCAGATGTGCGGCAGTCCTCGCCGGCTATTATGTATCCGTCCGAGTCGAGTTCGACAATATTTTTAAAAATTTCATTTTCAGGTATTCTGCCGACCGCAGCAAAAAGCGCATCTGTTTTTATCTCGCTTTGCACGCCGCTGCTTTCTGTGATAATTCCCGTCAAGCTGTCATTGCCTATAAGCTTTTTTATTACCGTGTCGGTTATTATCTCAATGTTTTTGCAGTTTCTCGCACGCTCAATCAAAACATTATCCGCTCTGAATGTACTGCGGCGGTGTATGAGATATACATTTTCACAAATTGCCGAAAGGTACAGCGCATCTGAAAACGCTGTGTTTCCTCCTCCGACAACAACAGCGGTTTTGCCTTTGAAGAACGCACCGTCGCATACGGCACAGTAGGATACGCCGTGACCTGAAAAGCGTTCCTCACCCTCAATTCCCAGTTTGCGGTGCTTTGAACCCGACGCAATTATAACGGAGTGTGCAAAAAATTCGCCGTCCTCCGTTTTTACGGTTTTTATCTCGCCGTCCGTTATTTCGGTAACAGTGCTGAATTCAAACTGCGCTCCGGCATGCTCCGCCTGTGAAAACAGGCTGTCGGCAAATTCCATACCGCTTATCGAGCCTATCGCAGGGTAATTTTCAATTTTCGGTGCGGCAGTTATCTGACCGCCGAAGTTTTCGCCCTCTATAACAAGCACCGACTTGCCGGCACGTGCAGAGTATACGGCGGCTGTGAGCCCTGCACAGCCGCCGCCTATAATTATAATATCATACATTTGTATAATCCTTTGCGTATTTCTTGATGTTTGAAGCGTTTATATACTTTTCAACCGCTCCGTCCTTTGCCACAACAAGCGTGGGAGCCTGCTGTATTCCGTATTCCGCCGTGAGATCGGAATTTTCTTCGGCGTCTATTACGGTGTAGTTTATATGTGAGCTGTCAAGCATATTCTTTGCTATCTTGCAGTTCGGGCAAGTCTTGGTTGTAAAAAGAAGTACCTCGTCTTTGTCCGAAACGGTTTCACATTCGCTGTATGTCGGTAAATCCGATGATTTTTTCAGAACCGAATGTTCAATATCGTAAAGCTGTCTGTCCTTAAATTCCTGTGCCTTGCCGTCGTTCCAGTTCTGAACGGGTCGGTAATATCCCGTTATACGGCTGTAAACCTCCGTTTTCTCACCGCAGTGCGGACAGGTGTAAATCTCGCCTGCAAGGTATCCGTGGTTGCGGCATACCGAATATGTCGGCGACAGGGTGTAGTAGGGGAGCTTGTAATTTTCCGCAATCTTTTTAACAAGCGCCGCCGCGGACTGCCATGACGGCATCTTTTCGCCCAAAAACGCATGGAAAACCGTACCCGAGGTATAAAGCGTCTGCAATTCGTCCTGAATATCGAG
>CAKSPN010000197.1 GCA_934481375.1 uncultured Clostridia bacterium | reverse complement strand
GACCAAGGACGGGCTTGATTCGACAAACGAACTTTCATACATGAGCATTTACGCAACCATGCACGTTGCTCTGCCGCAGCCGTCATTCTCGGTACGTGTATGGAACGGTTCGCCACATTCATTCCTTTTGGCGGCGGCAAAGCTTACAAGAATGGGTCTGGGATTACCGGCATATTATAACGATGAAGTGATAATTCCATCGCTTTTGAACCGCGGTCTTACAATGGAGGATGCAAGGGATTACAACATAATAGGCTGTGTCGAACCGCAGAAATCCGGCAAAACGGAGGGCTGGCATGACGCCGCTTTCTTCAATATGTGCCGTGTTATGGAGCTTGTTTTCCACAACGGTACGGACAAGGGCGAACTTGTCGGAATAAAAACAGGTGAGGTAAGCTCATTCAAGACATATGACGAATTTTTTGAGGCATACAAAAAGCAGATGGAATACGAAATACAGCTTTTGGTTAATGCTGACAACGCAATAGACAATGCTCACGCAGAGCGGTGTCCTCTGCCGTTCTTATCCTCAATGATAGAGGATTGCATAGGCAGAGGAAAATCCGTTCAGGAGGGCGGTGCGATATACAATTTCACGGGTCCGCAGGGATTTGGAATAGCCAATATGGCGGACGCCTGCTATGCGGTGAAAAAGCTTGTATTTGAGGACAAAAAGCTTACTCTTGAAGAATACAAAGAGGCAATGGACAACAATTTCGGCTTCGGAGGAATAACCGACGATCAGGCTCGGGAAGTGACGGAGGAGATTGTAAAACAGCTTGCCAAAAACGGCGTGGACGTTACGGAAAAGCAGATAGCGGACATATACTTACAGGCTAAGGGCGGCAACGGAAAATATGCGCATGTGCGTGATATGATAGACGCTCTGCCGAAGTACGGCAACGACAATGGCGATGTGGATATGATTGCGCGTGAGGTTGCATACACATACACAAGACCGCTCGAAAAATACAAAAATCCGAGGGGCGGACAGTTCCAGGCAGGATTATATCCCGTTTCGGCAAACGTTCCGCTTGGTGCGCAGACGGGCGCAACACCCGACGGCAGATTGGCAAAAACGCCCGTTGCGGACGGCGTTTCGCCCTGTTCGGGACGTGACGTCAACGGTCCGACGGCGGCGGCTAACTCCGTTTCAAGGCTTGACCATGCAATTGCGTCGAACGGAACGCTGTTCAATATGAAATTCCACCCGTCGGCACTCAAGGGTCAGAGCGGACTGGAAAGCTTTGTCGCACTGGTACGGGGATACTTCGATCAAAAGGGAAGCCATATGCAATTTAACGTCGTAAGCCGTGAAACGCTTTTGGATGCACAGGCTCACCCCGAAAATTACAGGAGCCTTGTTGTCAGAGTCGCAGGCTACAGCGCATTGTTCACAACGCTTTCAAAAGCCTTGCAGGACGATATTATAAAGAGAACGGAGCAGTGTGGTTTCTGATGGATATTAATAATGTAAAGGGACGCATTTTCGATATACAAAAGTTTTCCGTTCATGACGGCCCCGGCATACGCACGATAGTGTTTTTAAAAGGCTGTGCGCTGCGTTGCCGTTGGTGCTGTAATCCCGAATCGCAGAGCTTTGATATTCAGACTATGAATGTCGGCGGAAAAGAAAAAGTTGTCGGCAGGGACGTTACCGTCGGCGAGGTTATGGACGAGGTTTTAAAGGACAGCGTGTATTACAGGCGTTCCGGCGGAGGACTTACGCTTTCGGGCGGTGAGTCGCTCCTTCAGCCCGATTTTGCGGCGGCGCTTTTACAGGCGGCGCACGAATACGGGATTAACACCGCTATGGAGTCAACAGGCTTTGCGGATTACGGCGCAATAGAGAAAGTATTGCCGCACCTTGACCTGTATCTTATGGATATAAAGCACACCGACAGCGAAAAGCACAGGGAATTTACAACCCAGCCGAACGGGCGAATACTTGAAAATGCAAAGAAAATAGCAAAAAGCGGAGTACATCTTATAATACGTGTTCCCGTAATACCGGAGTTTAACGACACCGAGGAGGAAATTTCGGATATTGCCGAATTTGCCGCAAGTCTTGACGGCGTGAATGAAATACATCTTCTGCCGTACCACAGGCTCGGCGTTGACAAATACGCAAATCTCGGACGCGACTACACCTTAAAAGAAATTCTTCCGCCTTCGGACGAAAAAATGGAATTATTAAAGCGTGCGGCGGAAAGCAAGGGTTTACATTGCCAAATCGGCGGCTGACACAGAAGATAAACAGTGCATCTCACTGTTTTTCGTCGTGGTACGTGTTGTCGGCTCAAAACAGCAATCTGTTTGTTTCTTTTCTGTGTCATAACATAATATATTCGGAGGACAAAATGGAAAATTTATCGGACAAAATGAGAATAGTGCAAGAGCTTGTTCCGGGTCGGCAGATAACTCTTGCGCACGTAATAGCAAATCCCGACGATATACTTTATCAAAAGCTCGGTCTTGACGTTTCAGCCGAAACAAGCACCGGCGCAATCGGCATACTTACGATTTCGCCGAGCGAAACCGTTATAATTGCCGGGGATATTGCGATAAAATCATCGGGAGCGTCAATCGGGTTTGTCGACCGCTTCAGCGGAACGCTTATCATAACGGGAACGGTTTCAACCGTTCTTACCGCAATCGGGGCAATACTCGACTACACAAAAGATACGCTCGGCTTTGAAGTATGCGAAATAACAAAGACATGAGCAAAAAATTAATGCTTATCGGGCGCAGCGAAGCCGGAAAAACAACGCTCACACAGGCGCTTTTGAGCCGACCGATAAAATACGAAAAAACACAGTCGGTAAACATAAGGGATATGATAATCGACACTCCCGGCGAATACATTCAAACCAAAAATTTCGGCACGGCGCTTGCGATATACTCATACGAGGCAGACGTTATCGGACTTCTTCTGAGTGCGGACGAGCAGTTCTCGCTCTACAGTCCGAACATTACCTGCATGACAACAAAAGACGTTATCGGCATAATAACAAAAGCGGATGTAAAAAACGCAAACGTAAAAAGAGCCGAAAAATGGCTTAAGCTTGCAGGGTGCAGGCATATTTTTACCGTCAATTCGTTAAACAACGACGGCATTGACGAAATCAAAAAATATCTCGGCTGGGATTAAAAACAACAAAAACAAAGAAAAAGATAAAAAAAACAACATATTTCTCTTGACAACAAAGAAATACAGTGATAAAATATAAGCTGTAATAAAGCTACAAAACGGCTTTAATGCAAAATCTTTGCGGATTTTGCGTTGAATATATGCCGCATATGCGGCGGAAAAATAAAAGGAGATAAAGAAAATGGTAAACGAGTATGAAATCAAGAAACAAATCTGTGACATCGGTAAGAGAATTTACAACAGAGGAATGGTTGCGTCAAATGACGGAAACATCTCGGTAAAAATCGGCGAGAACGAATTTCTTTGCACACCGACAGGCGTAAGCAAAGGCTTTATGACCCCCGATTACATATGCAAGGTTGACGGCGAAGGAAAAGTTATTTCAGCAAACGCAGGCTTCAAGCC
>CAKSPN010000196.1 GCA_934481375.1 uncultured Clostridia bacterium | reverse complement strand
GCTTATGGCAAAAAAGGTGTTTCAGATAATAGACCATTGCTCCATATTTTTGCTGATTGCAGGAACATATACTCCGCTTGCACTCTGCTCCTTGCGTGAATATTCCGCACCGCTCGGCTGGACGGTGTTCGGCGTTGTATGGGCGGCGGCGGCGCTGGGAATAACGTTAAATTCGATAGATATAAAATCAAACCGCAAATTCTCGGCGGTGTGCTATATATTAATGGGCTGGTGCATTGTATTTGCGTTTAAGCCGACGGCAATAATGCTCACCGCCGGCGGTACGGCGTTTCTGGTACTCGGCGGCGTGTGCTACACCATAGGCGCAGTGTTCTATTATTTGTTCAAAAAGAAAAGATATATGCATTCGGTTTTTCATTTGTTTGTTTTGGCAGGAAGTATATTGCATATGTTTTGCATATTGTTTTATGTGATATAAGAAAACGGAAATAAATTGCCCCCGTCAATCCGAAAAAAAAAGAAGCTGTAAAATTTACAGCTTCTTTTTTCATTTGCTTTATTCAGCAGTTTCTGCAAGCTTACCGATAATCTTCGCACAATCGGGGCAGATGTTTTTACCCTTGTACGGGATTACATTGTCAGCTTCGCCGCAGAACATACACGCCGGCGCATATTTCTTTAAAATAATCTTGTCGCCCTCTGTGTAAATCTCGACAGTATCCTTAATTTCGATACCGTTCACTCTGCGCAGCTCGATAGGAAGAACTATTCTTCCGAGCTCGTCTACTTTTCTTGTAATTCCTGTTGCTTTCATAATTATACCTCCGTTTCTACACCTACAGGCTTATTATAGCATTACCTCATAATATTTGTCAACACTTTTTTAAAGAAAGTGCAAAATGCATAATTGCGGCGCTCTGTTTTACCGATCTATTGAGCATATCTTTGGTTTTTATGGCTTCATTTACCGCTTTTACACAAAAATGCGCCGGAACTCCCGAAGATACTCTCCGAAGAAAATCCGCCTTGTCGGTGTTTATTATCCGCTCCGATGAACCGCATAAAATAATCACAATATCACGCAGATACGATATGAAAAAATCCAAAATCATATCGGTATCGTCCGCATTTTCCTTAAAAAATTCCTGTATCGAAAATGCGTCCGCCGTGTTTTTTGAAAAAAGCAGCGGCAAAAGCTCAAGCGTTTTTGTGCGCAAAGGCTCAAAATTTTCGTTTTCAATAATCTTGTCCGCATCGGTCGGCACGCCGCCGCAGTAATTGACGAGAAAATTTATGCGGTATTCCTCATCGGGATATTTTTCACGTATATATTTTTCCGTAACGCTGTCGGCAACGGGCGGAAAATGTATCAGTACTGCTCTTGAAAGCACCGTCTGCAAAAGAGGCTCGGCGCTCGGCGTAAGTATTATAAATACGGCGTATTCTGGCGGTTCCTCGAGCGTTTTCAAAAATGCGTTCTGCGCCTCCTCCGTCATTAAATGCCCGTCCTCGATTATATACACCTTGAACGGTGCGTTGAACGGGCGTATCTGTGCGTCATGCACGGCGTTTCGCACAGGCTCTATGCCGAGAGTTTTCTTCTGCTTTCCGTCATCAATCTCACGGCATACGTGTATAATATCGGGATTTGTTCCGGCTGTCGATTCTATGCACGAACGGCACGTTCCGCACGGTGCGGAGCGTGTGTTAAGGCACGTCAGTGCGGCGGCGAACAGCTCTGCACTATTTTTTATGTCAGGCATATCCTTACCCTCAAAAATATATGCGTGCGAATGTGTTTTATTGCGCACGTTGTCTATTAGCCTGTTCATTATTTTTTCGTGAAAAATACGGTATCCGTACATTTTGCATCTCCCTTTTCGGTTTTCTTGCGGTTATATTATATCATACCGTTTCATAAATTTAAAGGGAAATAAACAAATTTTTTGAGGGGCGGTGCGGTATGAATTATATCTGGTGCGGAATGATACTCGTTTCCTTTGCCGCCGCCGTGATAAACGGCTGTGTGGAGGAAACCGCCGCCGCCGCATTTGACGGAGCGGCATTGGCTTTGCAGACGGCGCTTTCGATAGCGGGTGCGCTGTGCTTTTGGTCGGGAATTTTAAAAGCGGCGGAAAAATCGGGCATATCCGAAAAATTCCGCCGCCTTCTTTCACCGCTCATAAAGCGGCTGTTTCCGCATACGGGCAAAAAAGCGAGGGAATACATAACGATGAATATTACCGCAAACATACTCGGAATGGGAAACGCCGCCACGCCCACGGGCATTAACGCAATGGGCGAGCTTGACCGTGAAAACAAAACGCCCCTCTATGCCTCGGACGCAATGTGTATGTTTGTGGTTTTAAATACAACGTCCTTTCAGCTTGTGCCGTCAACGGTGATAGCCATGCGCACCGCCTGCGGCAGTGCCGACCCGTTCGGCATAGTTGCGCCCGTGTGGATTGCGTCCGCAATATCGGTGACGTCCGCAATTATCGTAACAAAGCTTGTGTGCAGAGTATGGAGGAAATAATTTATGCAGTACGTTATCCCGGCGGTTATCGCCGCCGTAATAATTTTTGCTCTGAAAACACGGACAGACGCCTACGCCGCCTTTACCGAGGGTGCGGCGGACGGACTTCGTACGGTCGTAAAAATACTCCCGTCGCTCCTTGCCGTCATAACCGCCGCACAAATGCTCCGTGTGTCGGGAGCGATTGATATGATAATCCGCTTTATATCCCCGGTGACCGATTTTCTGCACATTCCGCCCGAGGTAATGCCGCTTGCGCTTATCCGCCCCATTTCGGGGAGCGGTTCTCTGGGTATACTTGCCGATATTTTAAACACGTTCGGCGCAGACTCAAGACAGGGAATGATCGCCTCCGTGATAATGGGTTCGACCGAAACAACCTTTTATTGTCTGTGCGTATATTTTGCCGGTACAAAGGTAAAAGATACCCGTAGAGTTATTCCCTGTGCGGTAATAAGTGATATAATAGGTATATTAGCGGGCGTTTGGATAATAAATTTGAGAAGTTTTTAACAAAATTTCAGATAATTACTTGAAAAAAATATGAAATTAATATACAATAGAATAAGGTAAAAATGACCGCCCATGCGGTTAATAAGAAAAGTAAAGGAGAATTTTTACTATGTACAACAAATTAACAGTAGAAGACATTGAAGTAAAAGGCAAAAAAGTCCTCGTAAGATGTGACTTCAACGTTCCCCTCGATGAAAACGGAAACATTACCGATGAAAACCGTATCGTGGGTGCGCTTCCTACAATTCAGTACCTTATAGATAACGGCGCAAAGGTTATCCTTTGCTCACATATGGGTAAGCCCAAGGGCGAGCCTAAGCCGGAGCTTTCGCTTGCACCGGTTGCAAAAAGACTGTCGGAAAAGCTCGGCAAGGAAGTAATCTTTGCGGCTGATGACAACGTAGTCGGCGAACACGCAAAAGCAGCTGTTGCCGCAATGAACGACGGAGACGTTGTTCTTCTCGAAAACACACGTTACAGAGCAGAAGAAACAAAGAACGTGGACGAGTTCTCAAAAGAGCTTGCTTCACTTGCGGACGTATTCGTAAACGACGCTTTCGGTACGGCT
>CAKSPN010000195.1 GCA_934481375.1 uncultured Clostridia bacterium | reverse complement strand
GACTGGGACTCAGCACGGAATACGGCGGAGTGGAAACTATAACGATTGTGGCAATAACAATAACGGGCATTCTCGGCAATCTGGCGGCTGAGGGCGTGCTTAAATTATTCAGGATAAACAATCCTGTGGCAAAGGGACTGGCAATAGGAACGGCGTCCCATGCAATCGGTACGACAAAAGCAATGGAATTGGGAGAAACCGAAGGCGCTATGAGCAGTCTTGCGATAGCGGTTGCAGGTGTTCTTACCGTTATTGCGGCGTCCTTGTTTGTAAATCTGATATAAAAAACAACCTCCGTTTCGGAGGTTGTTTGCGTTTTTATATAAATTGTTTGATGTTTTTTATATCAGCATACTTTTTATTTTATCTGTAAGATGCGGAATAAATTCGCTGTTTCTCGGATAATCCTTAAAAGTTATCTCCATTCCGGCTTCTTTTTCGATAAGCTCAACAACTTTTTCTTTTCCGATTTTTTCTTCAAGCATACGGCACAATTCTATGTCCTGGAGCGCCTCCTTGAAAATCAACGCACGCAGTGACGGTGTAACTCCGTTTTGAGTAGGATATACCGAGAACGGGTCGCCGGAAGGGAACGCTTTATCGCCTGAGGTCGTAACATACGGATTTATCGGATAAAATGAGCGGTGGCAGAAATAGAAATTATAGCCCCACTGCAAAAATCCACCGATACCGTATTTGTAAAGCTGTAACCCAAGTATTCTGTTTCTGTATGACGGCATTGCCATAAATCTGTTTCCTACGCCGTTTCCCTGGCAGCAGCAATAATATGCCCACAGTCCCTTTGTATCAGACTCAATAAACGGCTCTATGTGATCGGTGGCTGAAACGGGAATGTCAACAAGCTTTTCGTTATAAAAAATCTTACTTGACATTGCGTCTATAATTTTACAGCCGTCAATCAGCGGGCGTACCAGGTTGTGCGCATATCTGTAGTTTTCCATATGCTCCTCAAGCGGTTCGTCCGAAAGGTGGAAAAGGCACTTGTCCTTGATTTTTTCCTCTTTAAGCACCTTGATAAGCTCCGGTAAAAACTGCTCAAGAAATTCTTTATACGACGGATCGGACGCAAGTACGTTCCACCCGAACAAATAACGTGATTTTCCGTTTTCCGTAACCATTATATTGGGCGAATATTTAAGCCCCCATTGCGAGAACAAATGCGAAATTTCGTAATATTCTATTCCGTTATTGCGACATATCGAAATCCAACGGCGCAAAAGCGAAAAATCAAAGCTGTATTGATTTCCCGACTTTTCTATTTTTACAAGCTGTGTACACGGGCGCACTGTTCCGAAATTTGTGTCAAGCGGCGGTGTTAGAACAGGAGTAAGTATTGTGTTTATTCCCAAATCTCCGGCAAGCTTTAAGTATTTTTCGATCAGTGCCCAATGCTTTTCGCTGTATATTTTTACATTGTGGACAGCCGCAATGCAGTCAACATGAAACCATTGCGTGAACATCGTTTTTTGTTTCGGCATGTTAAGCGGCAGTACGTTTATTTTCATAGTCTGAACAAACTGCACCTTTTCGCCGTATCTGTATGTTTCATCATTCACGAACGAAATATCTATCGGATATTCTCCCGACTCGAAATCCTCGGGGACGGCAACTTCAACCCATAATGTGTCCGCATCGCTCGATACGCTCACGCAATTGTTCTGCTCGGACAGCGGAACAAGCATATCAGGCATAAGACCGCTTTCTTTCGTTATAAAATCATCATCGTCAAACGAATTTGACGGAAAATCCACAACCGTTTTCTTTACCGCATATACCTTAACATATTTTTTTATCGGGGAATTTACCGCTATATGAAACAATTGGAGCCTTTCGGCGTACATTGCTATCTGATAGCAGAATTTCTCCCCGCACAATATATCCTGCTTTTCAATACGCTGTACATCAAAATCTTTAATTGAACGTATTTTTTCCATATCGGAAATTTGTTTTATTTGTATATTCATCTTTTTATCCTCTCGTATATTTATATGTTAGATTATACAACAAATTTTACGGAATGACAAGCATAATTGAAAAATTTCTTATATATTTGCCGGCACACTTGACAAACCCCCATAAAGTGTAATAAAATAAGATATTATAAAAATGAGGTGATTTAAAATGGGACAGACACTTACTGAGAAAATTTTATCGGCGCATCTCGTTGAGGGCGAAATGATAAAAGGGCAGGAAATAGGCATAAGAATTGATCAGACTCTTACGCAGGACGCTACGGGAACAATGGCATATCTCGAATTTGAGGCTATGGGTGTTCCGAGAGTAAAGACGGAGCGTTCTGTTGCATATATAGACCATAATACTCTGCAAAACGGCTTTATGAATATGGACGACCACAGATTTATCGGAAGTGTTGCGAAAAAGCACGGAATATATTTCTCGCGTCCGGGTAACGGAATTTGCCATCAGGTACATCTTGAGCGTTTTGGCGTTCCCGGAAAAACCCTTATCGGCTCGGACAGCCATACTCCGACGGGCGGCGGTATCGGAATGATTGCCATAGGCGCAGGCGGTATGGACGTTGCTGTTGCGATGGGCGGCGGCACGTACTACATAACCTGTCCTAAGGTGGTTAAGGTTAATCTTACGGGTAAGCTTTCGCCGTGGGTTGCCGCAAAGGACGTTATTCTTGAGGTTTTAAGAAGAATGACCGTTAAAGGCGGAGTGGGAAAAGTTATAGAATACTGCGGCGAGGGAGTAAAAACTCTTTCCGTACCGGAGCGTGCAACCATCACCAATATGGGTGCGGAGCTTGGCGCAACGACATCAATATTCCCGTCAGATGAGGTAACATACGAGTTTTTGAAAGCACAGAGCAGGGAGGAAGCATACACACCGCTTTGTGCCGATGAAGATGCGGTTTATGATGAAGAAATAGATATTAATTTAAGCGAACTTGAGCCGCTTGCTGCTTGTCCGCATATGCCGGATAACGTAAAGTCGGTAAATGAAATAGGCGCAATGAAGATTGACCAGGTATGTATCGGCTCTTGTACAAATTCATCGCTTTTGGATATGCTTAAGGTTGCGTATATACTGAAAGGCAAGACCGTTCATCCCGATGTGTCGCTTTCGATAGCTCCCGGTTCAAAACAGGTGCTTAATATGCTTGCAGAAAACGGCGCTCTCTCAACGCTTATAGACGCAGGCGCAAGAATACTCGAAAGTGCGTGCGGCCCTTGTATCGGTATGGGACAGTCGCCCAATTCAAAGGGTATATCGTTAAGAACATTCAACAGAAACTTTGAAGGCAGAAGCGGAACGAAAGACGGTCAGATATACCTTGTATCGCCGGAAGTTGCGGCGGCGTCCGCAATTACGGGTGTGCTTACCGACCCGAGAACTCTCGGAGATGAGCCTGAATTTAAGCTTCCCGAAAAGTTTACCGTAAACGATAATATGATTGTAAAACCGGTTGATGAAAAAGATATGGACAGCGTTGAAATTCTCAGAGGTCCGAATATTAAGCCGTTCCCGCTTTCCGAACCGCTTTCCGAAACGATAGACGCAGGCGTAAGCCTTAAAGTGGGCGATAATATAACAACGGATC
>CAKSPN010000194.1 GCA_934481375.1 uncultured Clostridia bacterium | reverse complement strand
AGATAATAAATATTGAAATTTATGCCGAACAGCACCATAAATATTCCTATTACATAATCAATATATGCGCTGTTATAATATCCCACGCTTGTGTTTTTTATACCGAAACCGCCCGTTCCGGCAGTTCCGAAAGTGTGGAGCAGGCTATCGTAAAACGGCATTTTGCCTATCATAAGTAATACCACCTCAACAGCCGTCAGCACAATATACATTATGTATAATATGCGTGCCGAAAACTGCCATTTCGCCACAAGCTTGCCTATTTTCGGTCCGGGCATTTCCGCACGCATAAGGTGATTGGTCTGCGTATCCTTTGACGAAAAAAGCGCCATTGCAAACACAAGCACGCCCATACCGCCTATCCAGTGCGTGAAACTGCGCCAGAAAAGCATACCCTTGCTCAATCCCTCAACATTTGTTAAAATGCTCGATCCCGTAGTCGTAAAACCCGACACCGTCTCAAAAAAGCAGTCCGCAAAATTCGGTATTTCACGGCTTATGAAAAACGGCAGTCCGCCCAAAAGAGAAAACAGCACCCAGCTTAACGATACCGTTATAATACCGTCACGGGCATAAAATTCTTTCTTCTTGGGTTTTAAAAGAATACCGCATATTCCGACAGCCAAAAATGCCGCCGCCGAAAGCAAAAATGCCATAACCGTATTCTCGCCGTATATAACGGCTGCGGCAAGCGGAGCTGCCAAAAGCGCCGCACCCAGGCACATTATCTTTCCGGTTAAATAAAACACCATTCTGTAATTCATACTTATCCCCCACGCAGTTAAGCCAAAATTTCGCTTATTTTCTTTACCGGCTGCTTTGTAAGCAGTATCATTGTATCGCCTACTTCAAGCGTTGAATTACCGTCCGGAATGGTTATTTTGTTTCCCTTTAAAATCACCGCTATAAGCATATTGGGTTTAAATTTCAAATCTCTTAGCGGTACGGACGTAATTGCCGACTTTTGCGTTATGCGGAATTCTATCGCCTCCGCCTTTCCCTCGACAATCCTGTACAGCGCTCTGACCTCCGTACCCTCGGACGCCTCCATTGCACGTGAATATCCTATTATCGTATTAGCCGTAATCTCCTGCGGTGTAATTATACTGTCTATGCCCGTTGCCGAAATTACCTGCGATATTGTAAAACGGTCTATTTTGGTTATAACCTTTTTCATATGCTTTATTTTTGCATACATTGAAACGATTATGTTTTCCTCATCAATTCCCGTAAGCGCTACAAGCGAATCGTAAGCGTTTATGCCTTCCTCGTCAAGCACCTGCTGTTCCGTACCGTCGCCGCAGACTATCGTAATTCCCGAGGGCAGATTATCCGCCAAAAGCTCGCACTGCTTCATATCTTTCTCTATTATTTTTACCTTTATTCCGCTGTCCACAAGCTGGCGTGCAAGATAATACGCTATTCTTCCGCCGCCTATTATAAGCGTTGTTTTTATCGGCTGGCTCACAACTCCGGCAAACTCCATAAATGCCGCAATATCCGAATGTGACGCCGTTACGTGTATTCTGTCGCCTTTTCTTAAAATAAAGTCGCCGTTCGGTATTTCCACAGCGCCCTCACGCTGTACCGCACATATAAGCACCTTTGTACGGCAGGTTTTGTATATTTCCTTAAGCGCCTTTCCGTCAAGGCTTTCGGGAAGAAGCATTTCAGCCATTTCCACTCTGCCCTTTGCAAACGTTTCCGTTTTTATAGCCGCCGGAAAACGCAGATTTCTTGCTATTTCACGTCCCGCATAGTATTCGGGATTTACAATAAGATTTATTCCCAAAACGTCACGCATATACGCTATCTGCTTGAAATATTCTGTATTTCTGACACGTGCCGCACATCTTTTAGCGCCGAGATTTTTAGCCATAACACAGCAAAGTGCGTTAAACTCGTCCTTTTCCGTTACGGAAATAAACAAATCGGTGTTTTTAATGCCTGCTTCTTTTAATACTTCTATATCCGTTCCGCTGCCGCAGATACCCATTACGTCGTATTCGTCCTGCACCTGCTCGGTTATTTCCCGCTTTGTATCTATAAGTATTACGTTATGTTCCTCACGGTTAAAATCGGCAACAAGCTTTTTGCCGACCTTTCCTCCGCCGATAACAATTATGTTCATTTAGCGGTTCGCTCCCTTTCCGTTTTCGTTTCTTTCGTGGCGTTTTTCTCTTGTCATAAGCGAATTAACAGCCTCTCTTGCGCTTTTTCCGTCAAAAAGGATTGCGTTTGCCTCTGCCGTTATCGGCATTTCTATCCCGTATTTTTCGCCGAGTTTATACGCTGCCGAGGCAGTGTTTACGCCCTCGACAACCATATGCACGCTCTTTAATGTTTCATCAAGCGATTTTCCCTGTCCGAGAAGTATTCCTGCACGGCGGTTTCTCGAATGCATACTTGTACAGGTAACTATGAGGTCGCCTACGCCCGACAGTCCCATAAAGGTTGCCTCTTTTGCGCCCATTGCTATTCCGAGCCTTGCTATTTCCGCAAGACCTCTCGTCATAAGCGCCGCCTTTGTGTTGTCGCCGTAACCCAAGCCGTCCGAAATACCTGCGCACAGAGCGATTATATTCTTCAGCGCTCCGCCAAGCTCAACTCCGATTACGTCCGTTGACGTATATACTCTGAAATTATCACGCATAAAAACGTCCTGCACAAATTCAGCCGTCTTAATATTTTCCGCCGCCGCAACGTTTGTTGTAGGCAGTCCTTTTGAAACCTCCTCAGCGTGTGACGGACCGCTCATAACCGCAATATCCGCCTGGGGTATTTCCGACTTATACACCTGTGAAAGACGCATAAGAGTGCCTTCTTCAAGTCCCTTTGAAATATTAACTATCTTCTGACCGTTCTTTACAAACGGCGAAAGCTGTTTTGCCGTAGTACGTGTTGCCGGTGACGGTGCGGCAGTTACAATCAGCTCCGCTCCGTCTGCACACTCCTCCATATTATGAGTACAGATTATATTTTCGGGGAATTTTATTCCCGGCAAAAATTCGCAATTCTCACGGTCACGGTTTAATCTGTCCGTTTCCTCCTGCTGCCATGACCACAAATATACATCGTTTCCCTTTCCGGCAAGAAGAACCGCCACAGCCGTTCCCCAACTGCCCGAACCGATTACCGCAATCTTCATATCAGTATAATTCCTTTCATTTATTCGCTTTCTTTTTTCTTTGCTCCGAGCTTATTTTCCTCGCCCTTTATAAGGCGTGATATATTCGATACATGGCGTATGATTATCATAAGTCCGAGTACGGCAACGCACACCGCCGCCGTTTTGTTAAAGTTTCCGCTAAACGCCATTTTGAGCATTTCGGCAATTATGTACGCTGCTGCACCGATGATTGAACCGAGTGAAACATAGCGTGTAACCGCCATAACCGCAAGTGCCGCCAAAAGAACTATAAGTCCTATGCGCCAATCCAATACCAGCACCGCTCCCAAAGATGTGGCAACGCCTTTTCCGCCTTTAAAGCCGAAAAATACAGGGAAATCGTGTCCTATAACAACCGCCGCCGCACACATATACGGTAGCGCCGCAAACACCTCGCCGCCGTTCGGCACAGCCGCAACAACACCCTTTGCCGCAAACACTGCCACAACGCCCTTTAGGGCGTCAATAATAAGCGTTATAACGCCCATACCTTTGCCGTATGTGCGGAGC
>CAKSPN010000193.1 GCA_934481375.1 uncultured Clostridia bacterium | reverse complement strand
ATCGACACAAGGCTGTCGCATATAAGCTTAATGCCCGTCATGGGCGTTTTAAGCTCGTGCGATGCGTCCGACACGAATTTGCGTCGTTTTTCCTCTATCTGACTCAATTCCTCGCACATATAATTCAGTGCGTTTGCCATTTCCGCTATTTCGCCGTGACCTTTTACTTTGACGCGCTTTGAGAAATTCCCCTTTGAAATTTCCTTTGCCGCCTCGGTAAATTCCTCCATGGGCGACGTTATTATATAACTTAAACCAAGACTGAGCATACCTATCAAAAGCGTGATAAGCACCGAAAATATTATAAGGCTTGTGCGGATAGTTCGTATGGTGGTCACTATGCTTTCAACTGTCTGCGCAAGATACACACCGCCCACAATCTGTCCGTTTACGGCAACGGGTACGGCAATGTAGAGCATTTTCTGATCCGACTCGCTGTCGTTCATCATCTGCACCTGTTCGCCCATAAGCGCACGCCTTAGCACGTCACGCATAAAAATCTTGCCGGTCATTTCCGATTCGATGTTTGTATCGTAAAGCACCGTATAGGATTTGTTTACCACAACACCCCGTATGTTTGTTCCGGCAAGGCATCTGTCGGCAGGCTCTCTGAATTTTTCCGCCGCCGCAGAGGCGTCGTTTTCCCACACCTCGGAAACATTCTGCGCTATTATATTCGCTTTTGCAAACATATCCACACGCTCCGCCGAGTACAGATTATCGCTCAGAAAGCCTATTATATACAAACTCATAAGCACAAGCGTTGTTACTATAACGGCAAAATAGGTCGCTATCATCACAAAGCGCATCGAATGTGAAATACGGCGGAATTTGCTTATAAGCTTACTGTTCCTGTTTATAATAATATCCCACACCCCACTTTGTTCTTATATATCTCGGTTCGGCAGGGTTTTGCTCGATTTTTTCCCTTAAACGGCGTATATGCACGTCAACGGTGCGCACGTCGCCCGGGTAATCGAAGCCCCATGCAATATCGAGAAGATTTTCACGTGTGTACACCTTGCCGGGATTTCTCAAAAACAGCTCCAGCAAATCGAACTCCTTGCTCGTAAGCTCCACTGCCTGACCTTTCACGAGTACACGTCTGAAATTATAATCAAGGCGTATATCGCCCGATACTATTACCTTTTCACGGTCGCCCTTGGGTTCGGGGTTTACACGCCGCAAAATTGCCTTTATGCGTGCCGTTACCTCCCGTATATTGAACGGCTTTGTGATATAATCGTCCGCACCGTATTCAAGACCGAGTATTTTGTCTATATCCTCGCCCTTTGCGGTAAGCATAATTATCGGCACGTTTGAAAACCCTCTTATTGTACGGCACACCGTAAAGCCGTCAATTTTCGGGAGCATAAGGTCGAGCAGTATAAGGTCTATGCTCTCATCATGCGCAAGGCGCACAGCCTCCTCGCCATCCATAGCGGTTTCAACCGTATAGCCCTCCTGCTCTAGATTGAATTTTATTCCCTTAAGTATTACTTTTTCGTCATCAACAACAAGTATTTTCATTTATACTCTCCATTCTTTAAACAACATATTTTGTCCTTTATTGCCCCAAATTTTTTCTCGCCTATCCCGTCCACTTTCATAATGTCCTCGATATTTTCAAAACCGCCGTTTTCGGTGCGGTAATCTATTATCCTCTGCGCTATATTCTCCCCTATTCCGTCAAGCGTTTCGAGAAGCTCCTTATCGGCCGTATTTATATTTATCCGCCCGTCATAAACACGGGTATCGGTTGAGTTGTACCCGTTCATTTCCTCCTGCGTGGCTGTTTCTATAACAAAGCCCGTGTTGGAGTGCTTTTCTATATTGTATCCTGCTATGGCTAACGCCGCAGTACATATTATTGCTATGACCGCTGTCTTATGTTTCTTTTTCATCTGTAAAACATTCCCGTATATAAATATATTGTAATTATATACTATCTTTAAAAATTTTTCAATATTTTTTACACAATATTTCGGATTTAATGTTTTGATTTAAACAATTTGTGAATTGACTTCTTGCAGGCGGTATTATATAATTATACCCGTCGGCAAAATATTGCCGACGGGTGAAAAAACTGTTTATACTGTGATACAGAGGTAGAAGGTTATGAAGAACACTAAGACAAAGGGTAATCTGATGCTGATTTTGACGGCATTTATATGGGGTATTGCGTTTATTGCGCAGAGTGTTGGCGTGGAAACGCTTTCGGCGAACACTTTTAACGGAGTGCGTTCAATGCTCGGCGGTATCGGACTTATTCCCGTTATACTCATACTTGACGCAAACAAAAAAAAGAACGGGATAACCGTTCCCAAGCCGAACAAAACGCTCTTATTCGGCGGTATAATATGCGGAATATTCCTTTGCGCCGCATCCACGGTGCAAACAGCGGCAATGGCATACACCAGTCCGGGCAAGGCGGGATTTATCACGGCGCTGTATATGATTATTGTGCCGATAATAAGCGTATTTGCGGGCAAAAAGATTACATATCTGAATATAATTTCGGTTGTTGTTGCAACATTGGGGCTGTATCTTATATGCGTTACGGACGGGTTCGGCAGTATAAACAAGGGCGATATAATGCTTTTTATATGTGCGCTGCTGTTTTCGTTTCACATTATGGCTGTCGATTACTTTTCGCCGAAAACGGACGGGGTTAAGCTTTCGTGCATACAGTTTTTCGTTTGCGGAGTGATAAATCTTACGTGGGCGCTTATATTTGACAAACCGCAGATTAAACCGATACTCGATTGCTGGATACCGATATTCTATGCGGGATTTTTCTCCTGCGGAATTGCATACACACTGCAGATTGTGGGTCAGAAATACACAGACCCGACCTCGGCATCTATACTTATGAGTATGGAGTCGGTGTTCTCGATGCTCGCAACGGTAGCGCTTGTTGCGTGCGGATTTAATCTTACGGGCGGCGCGCTTACGGCACGTGAAATATTCGGCTGTGCGCTTATGTTCTGCGCAATAATCCTTGTGCAATTACCTGATAAAAAGAAAACCGCATCGCAATCGAAACAAGCTTAATAATAAGGCAGAAACGATTAAATTCGTTTCTGCCCTTAATTTACTTTCCGTATCTTGAATTTGAGCCTTTTGTTTTTATATCGCGCATTTCCGCACCCGACGCGTTTCTGTCGGGGATACGGCGTGAGGTATTGCTCACACGTGATTTACTGCGTTTTAACTGCTGCATTCTTCTTTTCTTGGCACGCTTTTTTTTCTGATTTGCCGAGAATATCAACAGTATGATAATGAGTATCACCGGCACAAAAAAGAACGGACTCTTTATGATATTCACAAAGAAGTGTATAACGTGCAGTAATTTATCCTGTTTTACCGAATTTGCCGCCACAAGTTCTGAGCTTGCAAGCTGAACGCCGTTTGCCGAGTATGTGACCTTGCCGAGGACTTCGTCCTGTTCTATCGGAGCAGTCAGATTTTCATCAGTAAGCTCGACCGAAGCGCTTATGTCCTTGTCCACGTCTGCGGACTTGCTCAAAAGAACATATATATCCTCCGGAACCGTCAGTGCAACACGTGTTCCGCCCTTTGCCTCGTACACCTTTGAATCGTGTACCACATCTCCCGGCGAGGCAAGCTTTTTAGATGAATAATTGTTAAATCCGAACTCGAACATATTCTTTGAGTCAACG
>CAKSPN010000192.1 GCA_934481375.1 uncultured Clostridia bacterium | reverse complement strand
GAACTTCATACAGGCGCGGATATAATTAAAAATATACATTTCCTTGTCGGGGACGTTTGATAAGAAACAGCGGTACAGGTCAAACAGGGGGCGGTCGCCCGAATCGGCAAGGACTCTGTTTAACACACGCTCCGCCTTGGCGGCGTCCGTGTGAGTATGAATATATTCAGCGCCGAGCGACTGCTGACCGTTTTTGGCGCTTTCGATTGAACAGGGGAAAAGATGCAGTTCAAAGCTTTCAAAAACAGCCGTAAGCAATCCCTCGAAAGTGCCGTCATAAAGATATACTATATTTCGCCTATCAGACATCTTATTTTTTCCTCCCTTGAAGGCTCGTCAAAAAAACTTATCTGCGCATTGCCCTCTGCGGCAAGCAGTGCGGCAGCGGTGTATTCGCCCTTTAAGCGCAGATTGTTGTATGTTTTTCCGTTTACGGTTATAAAGTATCGGGCACGTTTCATTGAAATGCGCATTTTTTTCAAATCCTCAAACGACAGGCGTGTGTAGTGCCGTGCTTTTGCTATTTTGAGCGCGCTTCTTACGCCTATTCCGGGTATGCGCAAGATCATTTGATACTGCGCCGTGTTTATTTCAACGGGGAATAATTCCGGGTGGCGCAGCGCCCATTCGCATTTCGGGTCGACAAGCGTGCTGAAATTGGGGTTTTTATCGTCTAAAAGCTCATCTGCACGAAATCCGTAATACCGCAAAAGCCAGTCCGCCTGATACAGCCGATGCTCCCGCAGCAGCGGCGGCGAAACGGTCGGCAAAAGCGGATTTTTGCCGAGCGGAACATACGCCGAGAAGAACACACGCTTAAGCGAAAAAGTATCGTACAGGTTTTGCGAAAGCGTAAGAATTGTCTTGTCGCTTTCGGGAGATGCTCCGATTATCATCTGCGTGCTTTGCCCTGACGGAACAAAGGACGGTGCGTGTTTGTATACGGCGATTTCCTGCTTTGACTGAACAATTGATTTTTTTATCTGCTTCATCGGTGCGAGAATGTTCTCTTTTGTTTTCTGAGGTGCAAAGGTTTTTAAGGAATTCGCGGACGGCAGTTCGATATTTACGCTCATTCGATCGGCTAAAAGACCGAGCTTTGCTACAAGCTCCGCCGATGCGCCGGGAATTGATTTTGCATGGATATATCCGTTGAATTTATACTTGTTGCGCAGAATGGAAAGCGTTTCTATCATAAGCTCCATAGTGTGGTCGGGACTTTTTACAACGGCGCTCGATAAAAATAATCCCTCTATATAATTGCGCTTGTAAAATTCAATCGTAAGCTGTGCAATCTCGTTCGGCGTAAAAGCCGCACGTTCGACATCGTTGGACGAGCGGTTAATGCAGTATTGACAGTCGTAAATGCAGAAGTTTGTAAGCAGTATTTTCAAAAGCGAAATGCACCGCCCGTCTGCCGCAAAGGAATGGCAAATACCGGCTTTTGAGCCTGTTCCGATTCCGTTGTTGGAGTTCTTTCTCTGTGAGCCGGAGGAGGAACAGGAGGCGTCATATTTTGCGGCGTCGGAGAGAATACGCAGTTTTTCGGATATGTCCATTAAAATCACCTCTGTATACAGTATATCACACAAACAAACGTTTGTCAAATAAAATTTCGAGTATAATCGTAAAAATACGGCAGAAACTGAAAATATATTGATTTTACGAGGTGGAAGTATGCTTACAGGAATTACTGCAATAGCACAATTGGTTTTTACAATAATAGTCGGAATGTACTTTTTCGGAAAGCTCCGGAGCGAGGGCATAAGCGGAAATGCAAACAGCGAGGACGCACGCAAAAAAGCGCAGAAATTAAACGCAATGAGAAAAATTTCATTGAGTGTGCCTTTGAGCGAAAAGGCTCGTCCGAAGAAAATGGAGGAAATAATCGGGCAGGAGGACGGAATTAAGGCGCTTAAAGCGGCGCTTTGCGGAAAAAATCCTCAGCACGTTATAATATACGGACCTCCGGGAGTGGGAAAGACCGCCGCCGCAAGGATTGCGCTTGAGGAGGCAAAAAAGAGCGAGGGTACGCCCTTTATGAAAAACGCACGGTTTATCGAAGCGGACGCAACGATTATGCGGTATGACGAACGTAGCATTGCCGATCCGCTTATCGGCTCCGTGCACGATCCGATATATCAGGGTGCGGGAGCATACGGAAACGCAGGCGTGCCGGAGCCTAAGGAGGGTGCGGTATCGAGAGCGCACGGCGGAGTGCTGTTTATAGATGAGATTGGCGAATTGCAGACAATGCAGATGAACAGACTGCTCAAGGTGCTTGAGGACAGAAAGGTTATTTTTGAAAGTGCATATTATTCAAGCTCGAATAAAAATATCCCGACCTATATACACGATATTTTCAAAAACGGACTCCCGGCGGATTTTCGCCTTATAGGTGCAACCACAAGAAAACCTGAGGAAATTCCCGAGGCGATACGCTCAAGGTGTGTCGAGATATTCTTTAATGAGCTTACCTTTAACAACATTACGGAAATTTTGAGAAACGCCGTGGACAAGCTGGGAATAAAAGCTGACGAGGGCGTTGTCGAGAATATTGCGCAGTATTCAAAATCGGGGCGTGACGCCGTAAAGATATTGCAGACCGTGGTAAACACGGTAATACTTGAGGGCAGGGACTGCGCGGAAATATCCGATGTGGAATGGGTTGTAAAATGTTGCCGATACGAAAAAGTGCGCCGCAGTTATACGGAAAGGGACGAGCAGATTATAGATATATCCGTCCTGAAACCGAACGGACAGATTTAAAATTATATCTTGTATTAATTGAGAAATTATGTTATAATGATTTTAATCGTTTTATGATTAGACTCAATTAAGCAGGGCGGTAAAATGGAGGAATTTGTTGTTACAAAACTCGATAAACTGTTTGAAGTGGACGGGATTTTTACCGTGCATTATTTTGAATTCGGAAAAAATTATGCGTTTAGCGGCGAAAAGCATAATTTTTGGGAAATAGTTTACGCCGATAAGGGTGAAATGGAGTTTTGCACGGGCGGCGAATGGCAGAGCCTTTCGCCCGGGAGCGTTGTTTTTCACCGTCCGATGGAGTTCCACAACTTGCGTGCAAACGGCATTGTTGCGCCGAATGCGGCGGTTGTTACGTTTGAGTGCCGTTCGGAGGCAATGAACTATTTTGACGATAAGGTATGCCCGCTTAACAATGAAGAAAAAAAGCTTTTGGGAAAAATAATTGCCGAGGCAAAAAAGGCTTTTACGACAATTCTTGACGACCCGTACACAAAATGCCTTACAAAACGCGGGAATATTGCCGCAGAACAGCTTATGGGAATTTATCTTGAGGAACTGCTTTTGTCGCTGTATTTACGGGCGGGCGATGAAAAACCCGTGCTGTCGCACAGGAACTCCTCCGCCGCAGAGGAAACGATAAAGTTTATGGACGAAAATGTTGATAAACGGCTTTGCATAGAGGATATTGCAAAAGGCGTTATGAAAAGCGAGAGCGAGCTGAAACGGTTGTTCAAAGCGGAAACGGGTGTCGGCGTGATGACATATTTCCGCAATATGAAGATAAATTACGCAAAGCAGATGCTTCGTGAAAAGAATAAGAATATAACCGAAATAGCGATGAATTTGGGATATAACGACATACACCATTTTTCAAAGCAGTTTAAAGCGATAACGGGTATGTCGCCGAGGGAGTATGCGGA
>CAKSPN010000191.1 GCA_934481375.1 uncultured Clostridia bacterium | reverse complement strand
CGCTGATAAATTCCGACCCGATATATGAGGACAAAAACACAATCTCGGATTGGGCTGTTTCTGCTGTTTCAAGTATGTATTCAATGAATATCATGAAAGGAATATCGGACAAAGAATTTAATCCGAAAGGGCAATATACGGTTGAACAAGCGATAGCGACTATGGTACGACTTTACGAATGTCAATAAGAGAACTTTAGCAAAATAAACTGCGGCAAAATGAAATCATTTTGCCGCAGTTTATTTTTATTCCACTGGTATTTCGGTTTCGATTACATCGTCCGAATTTGTACCCATCATAACCGTAAACTTACCCTTTTCAACAATATATTCAAGCTGACGGTTGTGGAAACCGATGCTTTGAATGGGAAGTTCTATCGAAATGGAAACGGTTTCGCCCTTTTTGATAAAGACTTTCTTAAAGCCTTTTAGCTCTTTCATAGGTCTTGTCTGCGAGGCGGTAATATCGTGTACGTAAAGCTGTACAACCTCCTCGCCGTCAAAATCGCCCGTGTTCTTAACGTCTGCCGTTACCGTTATGGTTTCATCTTCCGTAACACGGTTCTTTGAAACACGAATATTTGAATATTCAAAGCTTGTGTACGATAAACCGTAACCGAACGGATAGAGCGGTTTTATCGGAGCGTCCACGTATTTGCTCGTCCAGAAAAACTCCTCAACAGGCGGTTTTCCCGTATTCTTCATACTGTAGTATATCGGCGCCTGTCCGACAACAGTCGGCATTGTGTTTACAAGCTTTGCGCTCGGATTGTATCTTCCGTATATAATATCGGTATATGCGTTTCCTGCCTCGGTTCCCAATGCTCCCGAGAAAATCACCGCATCGGCGATTTCGCATATTTCGGTCAGCACCAGCGGACGTCCTCCTATAACTACGGCAACAACCTTTTTGCCCGTTTCCTTAAGCTGTCTTAAAAGCTCGATGTGCGCCGACGGAACAATGTTTCTTGTACGGCTTCTTCCCTCGCCGTTAAGCTGTGAACTTTCGCCGATAAACGCAAGCACAACGTCGCTCTTTTCCGCCGCCGCTTTTGCGGTTTCAAAATCATTTTCGCTGTCATCCAATACGCCGCAGCCTTTTGCATATATTGCATTCTCACCGAATGCGGCAAACGGCGTTACCGCCTCGTCGCCCTTTCCCAAGCCTGACCATGCGCCTATCATTTCCGAACCGTTGTCGGCAAACGGACCTACAACAGCAACCTTGCTGTCCTCCGCTATCGGAAGAACTCCCTCGTTTTTCAAAAGCACTGCCGAACGCTTTGCCGCCTCACGTGCCAGGGCACGTTTTTCCTCCGTAAGGAGAACAGCCGCCGCTTTTTCAACATTTCTGTACGGATTTTCAAACAGTCCAAGCTCGAATTTTAAGGTAAGTACACGCTTAACCGCTTCGTCAAGCTTTTCTTCGGGAACAATCCCGTCATTTACAAGATCCTCTAAGTTATCCTGATATGTAAAGATACCAAAGCACATTTCCACGTCGAGTCCTGCCATCAGCGCCGTTTTTGCAGTGTCACGGTCGTCCTCGGTAAAACCGTGTATTTTAAGCTGATCCGTGGAGCCTGCGTCGGATATTGTCACTCCGCCAAATCCAAGCTGACCCCTTAAAACATCGGTAATAAGGTATTTACTGCCCGTACACGGCTCGCCGTTCAGATCGTGAAATCCCGTCATAACCGACTTAACACCTGCGTCAACAGCCGCCTTAAACGGGGGCAGATATACGTCACGCAAAGTCTGCTCCGACATATCTGCGGAATTGTAATCGCGTCCGCCTATGCATGCGCCGTATCCCACATAATGCTTTGCGCATGCCGCAAGATGCTTGCCGTCCGAAATATCATCACCCTGTATCCCTTCAACTCTTGCTCTTGCAAATTCGGACGATAGATATACGTCCTCGCCTGCGCCCTCAACAATTCGTCCCCATCTCGGGTCACGCGATACGTCTATCATAGGTCCGTACACCCAATCGACACCGTTTGCCGCCGCCTCCTCGGTGGACGCCTCCGATGTTCTGCGTGCAATTTCCGGTTCCCATGAGCAGCTCTCCGCCCACGGAGTCGGGAACACCGTTCTGTAACCGTGTATTACGTCGTATCCCAAAAGAAGCGGAATACCGAGTCTTGTTTCCTCCACTGCTGCTTTTTGCAGTTCGTTTGCTTTTTCCACGGTTGAAATTCCGATGAAAGATCCTATTCTTCCCTCTTTTAATAAATCCCAGCCTACTTTATAATCGTCATTGTAAATAGAGTTTCCGCACTGATTAAGCTGTCCCACCTTTTCACGCACGGTCATTTTTTTCAAGAGTTCTTCAGCTCTCTGTTCCGATGTTTTCATAAATGTATATTCCTTTCCGTATCAAATATAAAGAGGTACAGACCGAAAGGTCTGCGCCTCTTGTCACGAATATTGTATCATTTACCATACAAAACGTCAAGTATAAAATTTTAATTATATAATCCCATTCTATACTCACGCACTATTGTGCGCAAATCCGAATACGTCAGTCCCAGACCGTTGCCGTCGCCTTTAAGGGCGCCCTTGTCTATTGCCGCCTGAACGGCTTCATGCGCCCAGTCGGGCATATTTTTATCGACATAATTATATATCATGGGGGATTCAAGCTTGTTTAACCGCTCGGCTATTTCATCAACCGTCTGATACAAATGCGTAAGCGATTTGTCAATTGCGTCCAGCTTATCGATATATTCCTGACTCACTTCATCATCTTCTTTCCATTCATTTTTCATTTCCGCAAGCGGATAATACTGTCCGGGGCAGCTGCTTGCGCCTATCTCGCCGTGACCCACGATCTCGGCATTCGGATACAAATTCTTAAGATAGGCAATCAGCTCCTTTATCGATTTTTTCTGTGGCTCAGGCATCACCTTATCCTTGTTGTGATAATCTCCCTCGGCGCAAATCCCCACCGATACATTGTTTTTCCCCTGCACGTGTGCGCCGAGCGCCCACAGCGGACGGCCTTCGTAAATCGAACCATCTTTCCGTACAAAAAAGTGGTATCCTATTCCCGCCCAGCCGTTTGATTTGTGCCATTCATCAACCTGCTTTGCGGTACACTCCACAGCCTCCGCATGATGCAGTGCGATATATTCGGTGGAGGCACGCTGCGAAAGCGTGCCGTTCCATTTCCAGTCGGTTTTTATAATATTCATTGTCCTCTCCTTTTCGGCTCCTCATAGCTTATTGCCGCATTGCTGTCGCCCATACCCTCGGTGGTAGGGTCTATCACGGCATTCCATAAGCTTGCCGCCGCCAAAATAAGAATGTACGGGTTAAATACAGCCTCACGCAGTACATTAAGCACTGCGCCCCAGCTTGTAAGGTCCCGAATTGTAATACCCATATATGCCAGAACGGGCGTAAACAAAGCAATCAGCATTTGTATATAGAAAACGGGATTTTTAAATCTTACTTTCCAATTAATTTTCATAAACCTCACCTCTAAATAAACAAATTCACAAAATATCCCGCCAATCCGCTTATAACTGCGGTCAGAATTATATTTATCAGTCCGTCAAAGCGTTTTTCGGGTTTTTTCTCTATTTCGGCGACCCGCATATTAAGGGTATTCATATCTTCACGCATAGCCTTTGTTTCGGTTGCGATGATATGTACGCTTTCGATAAGTCCCTCAAGACAGTCGAGCCGC
>CAKSPN010000190.1 GCA_934481375.1 uncultured Clostridia bacterium | reverse complement strand
CGGACAGACAAGCGTTGAAGTTCACGTTCTCCAGGGCGAAAGAGAGATGGCGCAGTACAATAAGACGCTCGGAAGATTTAATCTTACCGGTATTGCTCCGGCTCCGAGAGGCGTACCGCAGATTGAGGTTACTTTCGATATTGATGCAAACGGTATCGTTAAGGTAAGCGCAAAGGATTTGGGAACAGGTAATGAACAGAAGATTACAATAACCGCATCTTCAAACCTCAGCGATGAAGATATAGACAAGGCTGTAAAAGAAGCCGAAAAGTATGCCGAAGAAGATAAAAAGCGTAAGGAAGAGGTAGACACGAGAAATAATGCAGAGTCGCTTGTATATCAGTGTGAAAAAGCTCTTACGGACGCAGGCGACAAGATCGACGCCGGCACAAAATCAGACATCGAAGCTGAAATAAACAAGGTTAAAGAGGCGTTAAAGGGTACCGACTCGGCAGCTATCAAAGCCGCAACGGAGGAATTACAGCAGAAATTCTATGCCGTTGCCGAGAAGATGTATCAGCAGGCAGCTCCGAACGGAGCACAGCCGGGCGCAGGCGCAGAGCAGGCAAACGGCGGCGCACAGGCAGGAGATAACGTTTACGAAGCGGACTACCGTGAAGTAGACAATGACAACGACAATAAATAAGCTTTCTGAAAAAGGGCGGATACATTTCCGCCCTTTTGGCAGTAAAGAATAGGTGGGTGAGTAAATTTGGCAGAGAAAAGAGATTATTATGAGGTGCTGGGCGTTTCAAAGGGCGCATCGGACGATGAACTTAAGAAAGCGTTCAGAAAAGAAGCCAAAAAATATCATCCTGACTTACATCCGGGCGATAAAGAGGCAGAAGCGAAATTCAAGGAAGTAAACGAGGCGTATGAGGTGCTGTCAAACCCCGAAAAGCGTCAGAAGTACGATCAGTTCGGTCATGCCGGCGTTGACCCCAACTTCGGTGCGGGCGCAGGCGGAGGCGGCGGTTTCAATGATTTCGGCGATATATTCAGCGATATTTTCGGCGGCTTCGGCGGTTTCGGCGGCGGACGCAGAAACGGCCCCAGACGTGGTAACGATGTAAGACAGGTAGTTAATGTATCCTTTGAGGAGGCGGCTTTCGGCTGCAAAAAGAAGATAAACATAACCAAAATGGATACGTGCGATACGTGTCACGGAACGGGCGCAAAGCCCGGTACGTCCGCACAGACGTGTCAGAACTGTCACGGAACGGGACAGGTGCAGACACAACAGCGTACAATCCTCGGTTATATGACGAACGTTACAACGTGTCCGCATTGTCAGGGAACGGGTAAAATAATAAAAGACCCGTGCCGTGACTGCCGCGGAACGGGTAAAGTGCGCAAATCGAAAACAGTTGAGATAAATATTCCGGCAGGTATAGACGATGGTCAGACAATCCAGCTCACGGGACAGGGCGAGCCGGGCGAAAAGGGCGGTCCAAAAGGCGATCTGCTTATTACCGTCCGTGTACGTCCGCATGAGATTTTCAAGCGCCGTGACAACGATATATTCCTTGAAATGCCTATCACATTCGTGCAGGCGGCTTTGGGCGCAACTCTTACCGTGCCTACGCTTGACGGTGCAGTGGAATATGATATTCCCGAGGGTACGCAGTCGGAAACACGCTTCAGATTAAGAGGCAAGGGCGTTCCGTTTATAAGAGGAAAGGGCAGAGGAGATCAGTATGTAACCGTTAAGGTTGAAGTACCGAAAAACCTCTCGTCAAAGCAGAAAGAGCTTTTGCGTGAATTTGATGAGGACAGCAATTACAAGCAGAAAAAATCCTTTGCGGAGAAAATGAAGGATTTTCTGAATAAATAAGGGTACGGAATTTTCATTCCGTACCGCCCGTATCGGATATGCAGAAATGCGGAAAATATCCGCATCGGGAATTAAAATCGTGGCGCAGGATATTTATTATTCCGTCTTCGCTGCCGTCTTCGACTATGGCAAAAATGCCGTTGCGCCATTCACGGGCGCACAAGCATGAGGGATTTTCGCATATTTTGTTTGCTAAAAACGTATGCTCGCCCTCACATCCCCAAAGGCGTTCAATTGATTTTTGCGAGTCGTTCACAAGCTTTGCAAAATCCTTGATACGGCACATCTTAAGCACGGCTTTGGCAAGGATTATGCGCTCGTTTTCGGAAATAATGTGCCGTACATATTTTATTTCGGGATTTTTAAGCTTGGTGCGTGCATAATCGAGCATATCCGATGTTATATCATTAAATGACGTCACGTGCGGATAAATATGCCGCAGTTTTTTAAATGCCTCCGCCGTTACGGCGGCATGGTTGGCGGGTTTTGCGGTGCGTGACTGAACAATGAGGATTTTGTATCCCGTAAGAGGCAGTGGAAAATTTGTACACTCAAGTCCGCGTACACTGCTGCACCAGCCATGGCGTGAGTTCATAACGGCAATATACGGCGCAGGATTGTGCGAATGGGTGCACAGCTGTACCTTTTGAGCGGGCGGCATTTCGGTATCGGCAATCTTTAAAAGAGTGTTAAGAACAGAAATACGCAGTGCAATATTGTGCGGCAGAAATTCGGGAATACTGCTGTCATACAGTATCTCCGCACCGAACGGACGGATATGCCCGAATTTTTGAACAATGTCGTACAGGTGCTTGTTGTGGGAAGCAATATCGGCGGTCTGTATAACACTGCATATGCCCGTCTGTGTGTTTTCCAGGTTTACTGCGTTGCTTGCAAGCATACGCCCGGCGGTTTTTACGCACATTGAAAGCGTGCAGGACATAAATTCGCTGTTTTCTATTTCGCTGTGTCCCAAAAGCGTGCATAAAAGCCCCGCTTTTGAGAAAACAAGCCTGTTTTTCGATACGCCGTAGCGTTTGTAAAAATCACTTTGCAGTTCCGTGCGGTTCAAAATAAACACTCCCTTTCAGCGTTTATTTTGCCGAAAAACATAAAAAATATTCGCAGTATAAGCATAAACTTGACATTTACGCAATAAAATTATATAATAGTCATAATATACAGATTTTAAGAAGGGAAGAAAAAGCAAATGGCAGAAGCAAAGGAAATTGTACTTACTCAAGAGGGCAAGCAGGAGCTTGAGGCAGAGCTTGACCAGCTTAAAAATGTAACCCGAAAGGAAGTTTCGGAAAAAATCAAAGAAGCACGTTCGTTTGGCGACCTCTCGGAAAACGCCGAGTATGACGCCGCAAAAGACGAACAGGCAGAGGTCGAGGCAAGAATAAATCAGATTGAGTATATGCTCAAATATGCAAAGATAGTTGAAGACGAGGGTCTTGACGTGGTAACGGTCGGCAAAAAGGTAACGCTCGATATTTTCGGTCAGGAGCAGGTTTACCAGATAGTCGGAACATCGGAGGCTGATCCGTATAAGAATAAGCTTTCGCACGAATCGCCCATAGGCGCAGCGTGCCTTAACCACTCCGCAGGCGACAAAGTGTCAGCCGTAACTCCCGGCGGCACGGTTGAGTTTACAATTTTGAAAATAGAGAAATAAAAAGCAGTCTTTAAATTTAAGACATACAAAAAGCCGTGATATATCTGCTTTGTTCGCAGATGTATCACGGCTTTTCTGCACCTCTGTTGAGAGATTTTCCAATGCTTTATAAATTTAAAGATGTTACTATGTTGAATTCTTTGTCAATAAACATATTAAATTTATCTACAAGATGTTGTATATTTTCTTGAGCTGAGTGC